>JBMYQZ010000092.1:0-3610 GCA_049601855.1 Limisphaerales bacterium
TCTTTCAGGTAAATCACCGCAGAGGTGTTATCCATGATGGCCTGCAAGCGACTCTGGCTTTCTTTCAAGGCATCCTGGATCTGTCGCCGCTCCTTCACCTCATCACCGAGGTTGCGATTGATCGTCACCAGCTCGCGTGCCTTCTCCCGACTGGCCTGCACGAAGTAGACGGAGAGTCCCAACAAGACTGCGAGCACGGCTCCCCCCAACACCGATGCCGGTCCCAGCGGTGAACGCATCTCTTCAAGGGTGTCTTGCCGTGGCCAAACAGTGAGTCTCCAGAGATCGTGTCCCGTGGGCACCAGTTTGGATTCCGGCAGTCGCACCGTCCCTTCCCGCCCCCAGTGGACCACATCCTCCTCGACATCGCTGCTCTCGTAAAATGGCAAACCGCTATCATCAATCCGTAGATGAAAACCCTGCGTCACCTCCGTGAGCAAACTCGACAGCATCGGACCACTGTGAAACACCCCGGCAATTGTCCCGATGAACCTACCCGACTCCCTGACCGGAGCGGTCAACACGAAGCTCCGCGCCAAGCGACGATCGTTCACGGGTTCATCGCCAACCTGCTTCAATTCGAACACCGAGCTGATCCCCACGTTTCTCTGAATCGCCGGGTCCAAAAAGTAAGTTCCAAAACGAGGATCCTTGCTGACATCCACCCCAATCGGCATCTCCACACTGCCATCGGACATGGCCCATTGAACAATGTTGCTGCGGTTGATCCACGCAATCACCTCCACATCAGAATAGTGACGCTGAAAAACACTCGCGTCGAATTCCCAGTCGGCCAAGGTCCGTTCTTGCCGGCTCTCCCACTGCCGCGCGACGATCGCCAAGGTCAGCATGCGCGCCTCCACTTCTGCGGCCACAAGTCGCTCCACATTCACCGCCGCCCGAAACACCATGCCACGAATCTGCGTCCGCTCACCCAGGCGGATCCCCAGCCACAACATGCACGCCAAAGTCATCACGCCAACCGACAACGCAAAGGGCAACCACCGAACTTCGACATCTCCGCCCCGATGACTGCGCTTGAGCGCCAAAGCCATCAGGCCGATCGCCAGCACCATCTGGCTGAGCCCGGTGGGCAAGGTCATTGGCCCCACCGATTCCACCTGGAATGAAGTTGGCAAGGCCAGAAACCAACCGGTCACCGCGAACGCCGCCAGGCTCACACACAAACATGACAACAACCCGGCAAACATCGGTCGCCACCCCGACTTGGCGTATCCCTGCAGCGCGATCAAGGCGATCCCCACAAAGCTGAAGCCGAAAGCGCTGTTGTCGGACATTCGCCCCGCATCCCGGGCAACGCTCTTCAACGCGACCGGGATGAGCAGATCATCGATCCCCAGGTCCACCTCGGCCCAGAACTCAAACAGGGTCATCCAAGCGACCAGGCACCCCAGACCAATGCAACCCCATGAACGTTTCCAGCGATGCCCGCTGCCGGCATCGGGCTGCCAGATGATCGCCAGTCCGAAGAGCAGGAACAAGAGGCCGCTGTTGACCTGGATTTCACCGGCCGACAGAAACAATTCCCGACAGGCCTGACTGTCCGCCTGCCAGCCGAAGATCACCAACACGCCAATGACCACGGAAACCCATGCGCAGTAAAACGCGAGGCGGTGAGAAATGGGCAGGCGGTTCATCTTGGCAGCGGGTTTATCAGTCTAGGAAATTGGCCTGCAATAGCCAAGACAGCAGCACCTCAAGTCAGTCCCCGGTAGAACGAGCGGGCCGTGGCGCAGGTTGCCGCACTCAATTCCTCCAGCGTGCAGCCCTTGATCTCCGCAACTTTTTCGGCCGTGTGCCGGACCAAGGCCGGCTCGCATCGTTTCCCCCGACGCGGCACGGGAGCCAGAAACGGGGAATCCGTTTCCACCATCAACTTGTTAATGGGCGTCGCCAGCACCGTGTCCCTGACATCCTGGGCATTCTTAAACGTGACGATGCCGGTGAAACTCACAATCGATCCGACATCCAGCACCCGGCGCATGTTCGCCGGTGTTTCCACGAAACAATGGAATACTGCTTTCAAGCGATCGGCATACGGTTCGAGAATTTCCAGCGTTTCGTCGAAGCAATCGCCGCGCGTGTGAATGACCACATTCAAGCCAACATCCACGGCCACCTCCAACTGCTGCACAAAATACTCAGCCTGTTTGCGCTTGAGAATCTCGTCTTCTTCCGGCGTGCCGCCCCGGCCACTGGGCAAACGGAAGTAATCGAGTCCCGTCTCGCCAATTGCCACCACCTTTTTGTGTTGGGCCATGGGCTTGAGCTCCTCGCGAATATCCTCGGGACCGGCCATCACGTCTCCCGGGTGCCAGCCCACCACCGCAAACACCTCTGGAATGCGTTCTGCCAGTTCGACCGCCTTGGCACTGGATTCGAGATCCGTACCGATCGTCACGATACGTTCGATACCCTGCTCCTTCGCCCGCGCCACCACCTCATCGAGCTCGCCCGCAAAATCCGGCCACGTCAAATGCGCATGTGAATCAAAGAATGTCGCCATATGTCTGACCGGGATTGGAGCCAATCGACCTTAACAGATCAACCGCGAAGAGATTCTCTGGTTGTTTTTCTCGGCAACGAAGATCGCATCGGAGAGAAAGCAGGAGAGCCGTGGGCAACTGTAGTCATCCCTTGGTTCGGCAAATTCGATCAGCTTTCGGACTTGCTGGCTTCCAAGCTATCTTGCCAGTCGGACGTCCAGGAGGGGTGCAGCAGATCCGGTTCAAACAATGCCTCTTCATCGCTCTCCGGGCTCCGAAACACCGCCGCGAATCCGCCGGGACCAAGTCCCTGTTGCGGCCAAAGGCGATAGCACGGCAGCTCGGTGAGATGAGATTGATGCTCTGACAACCACGGGACTTCCACATTTTCAAAGTCCGGAAACTTGCGGCGCATCCAGTGAACGATCCCCTCGTTCTCCTTCTCGGCATAGGTGCAGGTGAAGTAGGCAATCAATCCCCCCGGCCGCACAATCTTGGCCGCATTGGCCATGATCCGACGCTGCCGATTACGGTTGTTGTTGATGATATGGGAGTGAAAACACGAGCTGACTTGTTTCCCCTTGGCCAGGAGTGATTGTCCAGAACACGGTGCATCCACGATCACCAGGTCCGCCGCCGAGGAACAATGTTCCGCGACAATTTTGGTGTCCTGAGAAATGACCATCGAGGGACGAATCCGGCAGCGCTTGAAATTGGAGATCAGCAGGCCTCTCCGCTTACGAACGATGTCATTCGCCACGAGCATCTTTGGCTGCAACAAACGATTGGCAAAAATGCTCTTACCACCAGGCGCCGCGCAGAGATCCACGACCAACTCCGGTTCCTTTGGCACGATCCCAAACGTGCAGGATTCAAAAACTGAAGACAGGGTCATGCAGTAATAGCTCCCCGCATCATGGAGCGGGTCCTGTCCGGGCCGCTGATCACGTTTGACGCGATCGACAAAATCCGGCTGCCACGACAGTCGATCTTCCAAACGAAACAAGTGTTCCTCTGGTCGCTCGTCCAACCAGATCAGCGCCGGGCGATACGGCGTGCGCTTGAGCACGAAATCGACAAAGCGGATTTGTTCCGCTTCGTCC
>JBMYQZ010000092.1:3620-12103 GCA_049601855.1 Limisphaerales bacterium
AAATCCGCCGCCATTTTCAACAGCTTGGGGGGCTTTTCCGACACCGGGAAATTACATGCCGAAGAACTCTTTCTTTGGCGACATTTTTGTTGCCGGGCCACGGCCCGCCCGTATCGTCCGGACCATGACCCAAATCAATCGCCGCAACGCCTTGCAGATCCTCGGAGCCGGTTCACTGGTCGCCGCCGCGCCGTCCATCGGCTTCGCGGCCAGCGACAAGATGAAGCTGAGCATCGCCGCCTATTCCTTCCGCGATCACTTCGGTTACATGAAGGGGAAGGAACGGAAGGCGGCCGAGCCGAAGATAACCATGCGCGAGTTCCTCGACTTTTGCGCGGAGAACAACGCCGGAGCCGAACTCACCAGCTACTTTTTCCCACCCAACGTCGACGCCAAAATGTGCCGTGGGCTCAGGAAATACGCGAAGAAGAAGGGCATCGGAATCAGCGGCACCGCGGTGGGTAACAACTTTTCCTACGAACCGGCGAAGGATCGCAAGGAGCAGATGGACTACGTGAAGAAGTGGATTGATCACGCCGCGCAGATGGGCGGCCCGCACGTCCGCATTTTCGCGGGCAAGAAACGCAAGGAAACGTCCGAAGAGAAGGCTGACAAACTGGTCATCGAAGCTCTGCAGGAAGCCTGCGAATACGCCGGCGAGAAGAAGGTCTACCTCGGGTTGGAGAACCACGACAGCATTAGCACGGCCGAACGTCTCATCCGTCTGATCAAGGCGGTTGATAGCAAGTGGCTGGGAGTGAATCTCGATTCCGGCAATTTCCGCACCGACGATCCCTACAAGGATTTCGAACTCTCCGCCCCTTACGCCGTGAACGTGCAATTGAAGGCCGACATCCGTTTCCCCGGAAAAGCCGCCGAACCGGCCGACCTGAAGCGGCTCATGAATCTCTTGAAGAAGGCGAACTACAAGGACTGGGTGGCGCTCGAATACGAATTGAAAAAGGATCCCTTCACCGAGATCCCGCCGCTCATGAAGGAATTGGCAGCATTGGCGTAAGCCAGTTTGCTAGGGTACAACGACTTCCGGCATATCCAGAGTCGGTTGCGGGAACAGCGGCACAGCCGTCGGCTTGTCGCCCAGGTGGAGGTCAAACCAGCGCATCGTTTCCCAGACTGCGTGTTCGACAGACTCCAGCGCTTCGTAGCGATGTGATTCCGATGGCAGCGTCACCAGGCGGGCCGTCCCCCCATTGCCTCGAATTGCCTGAAACATCCACTTGCTCTGCACCGGATCCGTCGCCGGATTCTCATCGGCATCGCCGTGGATCAACAGCAGCGGTTCCTCGATCTGGTTGGCGAACATCAGGGGAGACAAGCGGGTGTATAGGTCCGGCGCCTGCCAAAGCGAACGTCGCTCATTCTGAAAACCGAAGGGAGTCAAGGTGCGGTTGTAGGCTCCACTCCGCGCCGCCCCGGCTTTGAACATATCCGAATGGGCGAGCAGGTTCGCAGTCAGGAACGCACCATAGCTGTGCCCGGCCACACCTATTCGGCTCGGATCGGCAAATCTCATTTCCACCGCCTTGTCGATCGCCGCCTTCGCCCCGGCCACGATCTGTTCGACAAAGGAATCATTGGCCGTACTGGGATCACCCAGGACCGGAATGGTCGTTGCGTCCAACACGGCAAATCCCTGCATCGCGAGAAAGCGGTGCGTCGCGCCTTTGTAACTAGGAAAACGTCGCAACGATCCGCGCTGCTTCTGCACGTGATTGCGGCTCAGATAAGTGCGCGGATGAATCCACATGATCGTCGGCAAAGGTTCCCGATTGGGGGCACGCATGTCATAGTCGGGTGGCAGATGAACGACGAACGACATCTTCGCGCCGTCGTAGCGTTCGAAGGAGATCAACTGACGATGCACTTTGCGCAGTTCCGGGTAACGATCCTTGAACTGGGTCAGGGCTACCGGCTCGTCTTCCGGGAAATAGCGGATGTAATAATTCGGAGGTTCGGTCGCACTCTCACGCCGGGTGACGATCTGTGAACCATCCGCCTCCAACAACGACACCACCGACTCATATTCATTCTCCGCACTCTCGAAAATGGGTTCCACTTCCTCGGTGGTGAGATTGAAGAGATCGAGAAAAGGACGATCTCCCGTCGGCGAAGGGCCGCGGCCGCGCAGATAGATCGAGTTGTGGTGAATTCGCATGACCGTCTGGCCATTGGGCAAAGAACGCATCATCGGCGAACCGGGATCGGCATAGCGGTCGTTCGGGTGATACTCCCAAAGCGAGTTCATACCCTCTTCATCCGAATCCGGATTGAAGCGTGAGATCTCCAGCCTACGCTGATCATTGCTGATTGAGCGCAGGAGCGCGATGTGCGGTTCTTCGCCCCAGATGATTGACTCGATCCGTCGTTCCGACCGAAGCATCACCTTTGGCGGCTCGCTGAACGGAGCGCTCAAGGCCATCAGGTAATCACGAAAGGGCCGGATGTTTTCCGGATGACCGGCATCCTGCGGCAGCGCCCACACCAGCTCCGCCGACGAAGTCGGACGCCAGTTGTACAGTCTCGGCTCATTCAACACACCGCCGAGGGGCACATCTCGGCGCGCTGGCAGTTTGGCGACTTCGTGGACAAATTCGCCGTCGCGATTCCAAACTTCGACCTGGCGCGGGAAATCAGAGATCAAGAGGTCGTGCGGGAAGGGGCGTTTCACGTAGGACACCAGAATGTATTGGCCATCCGGGGAGGGTTGCGCGCGCGAGAAGATCTTCGGCTCACCAATCGGGGTAACCTCGTTCAATTCGGTATCCACCAACGCCAGTTGGGCACTCGCGTGATGCTCTAGGAGTTCCTCATCCTGTTCGCTGGAGAGCAGGTGCTCGGTCTCCGGCCGCCACGAGCGTTCACGACTGGTTTCCTCAATCACCGGTCCGGAGGGCACCTTGCTCTTTCTGGCGGGGTTGTCGACCAACTGACAGAGAATCGTACGACCATCGGGCAACCAACGAAACGGTGTGCCGGCGACGGCATTGATCTGGACATCCGGGATCGTCCGCAATTTACCTGTCGTGGCATCGCAAACCTGAAGCGAAATAGAATTCGCTGCCATTCGCAGAAAGGCAAATTCCTGTCCCGTCGGAGACCAAATCGGAAGACTCATCGTCAAGCCCCCCGGAAGCCGCACCCGGGTCTCTTTGCCACCATCCAGTGGCTTGATACGCAACGAGTTACAGCGCATGACCTTCACCGGCCCACGATTGATGCGATTGAAGCGCAGCCCCGCCAGGTTCATGATAGCGCGGGTCATCTGATTGACGGCGGGATATTGCTGATACCGATAGATCAGCATGTGATCGCGCTGCGGATTGAAGGAAACAATCGGAGTCGTCGCATCCTTGAGGTAACCGGCGATCAATTCCGGCGGTTTGCGATACTCATCCTTGTTCTGTGCAACCGTCGTCGTCGTCGCCGCAATCATTGTCGCGAGCGCCGCCAAGAATAACGGTGGGCATTGCCACCGGGAGGAGGAGGAGATTTCGCGATTGGCGACCATGCGTAAATCGATCGAATCGAACGGCTTCGATAAGTATGCCGCAAATCAGAACAACTTCAAGCGGCCGCAAAGTCTAAAATTAAGCAAAAATAGACACTTTTCGTCCATCCGATGATTCCCTAAGACGGAAAACCCTTGTCATCCGTTACTTGAGCCCCTAAATAAACGGCCCTTTCTGGCCTAGGTCGGACATCGGATGCGCGGTTAGCTCAGCGGTAGAGCATCACCTTGACACGGTGGAGGTCACTGGTTCGATCCCAGTATCGCGCACCAGTCCTTCCTCCTTGACCAATTTCCGGACGCGATCCACTTCTTCCGTATGTTCTCATTTTCCCTTGGTTGGGCCGAAATTGCTGCGCTGGGCTTCGTCGTGCTGTTCTTCGCATTGGTGATCGTCATGGTGATCACCCGTCGGACGGACCACGAACACGATGACGATTGATGCGGGTCAGGCACTGGCGCGAGAGATATGCCTCTGGCCTCCCGGCGACTTGCTCCTCAATGCCCTAGGCTACATCCCGTTCAGCTCGCTCTCCTGATCAATTCTAGATAACGCCATACAACGACCCGCTCTTCTTCGCCATTTCATCAACTCTCTTGCTCACCTCGGGATCTTCAACCAACGGTGGAGCATGATGGGGCTTGATACGCGCATCGATGATCAGAGGACCTTCACATCCCCAGTGTTTATGCTGAATCGAGGATCCTACACCGTGAATATCGTGCGAAGGGTTTGAGCGAGTGAAGGTGATCCAAAGGAAATTGGTCAGGTTGCGAGCGGAGAATTCCGCATCATCCACGATCACGATCAGCGGCCAACTTTCGAGGTCTTGCGTTTCGAGGCAATCTGCCAGTTCGGCAACGTGTCGAACCGTTTCGCTCGGATCGTATTTTGGTCCCTGGCATACCAGTACGCCGGGGATGGCACAATTCGCCGCAGAATAGGATGCCGGCAATTTCAGACGGTCTGGCACTTCGTGAGCCAGTTCACGTCTCGCTTCACCGGCCGCAGCTATGATGACTTTGGAACCAGTGTTCAACCCGGTACCACTGTAGTCCAAGGTGTCGATGGTAGTCCGGGTCTGAAAATGGAGATCGCGTTGCCAGTCTACCCGTCGGAGCACATGATCGAAGAAGGCCGGAATGTCTTCGATATCGAGGTCGGCGCGATCTTCACGGGCGGTGATGAAGAGGTATTTCGCCAATGATGCCTGGCCGAATCCGAGAACGGCGTTCGCAATGGTGAGCAATTCCCGGGGAGTGCGCTCCTGATACGGGACGTAGCGTTCGGAGCCGATTGCCAACAGCAGTGGGTGGACACCGGCGGCATCCACCGCATGCATGGCGTGCAGGCCGGGGATCGAAACGGGCACCATGGGGCCGGTCAATTCATGGATAATCTTCCCGAAGCTGGTGTCTTCCTGCGGAGGGCGACCGACCACGGTAAACGGCCATATCGCGTCCTGACGGTGATAAATCTTGTCGACCTTCATCACCGGAAAATCGTGAGCCAAGCTGTAGTAGCCAAGATGGTCCCCGAAAGGCCCTTCGGGTTTCGTTTCAGTCGGCGAAATCGTTCCGGTAATCACGAAATCCGCATCAGCCGAGATCAGGTGCCCGTTCTGTCGGCCGTAGCGGAACGCGCGTCCTGCCAGCATGCCGGCGAACATCAATTCGCTGAGACCTTCAGGCAGGGGCATCACGGCGGCAACGCTGTGCGCCGGCGGACCACCCACAAAGATCGACACCTTGAGCGGCTCGTTTCTGGCGACGGCCCGGGCATGATGCACACCGATGCCGCGGTGAATCTGGTAGTGCAGTCCGAGCTCTTCTTCCGGACGGAATTCTCCGCCGCTGATCTGGACTCGATACATGCCGACATTGGTGTTTCGTACCCTTGGATTGCCCGGATCCTCGGTACAAACCTGCGGCAATAGCACGTAGGCCCCGCCGTCATCCGGCCAGGACTTGATCTGTGGCAAGGCGCTCAATCGGGTCGAAGCATGCAGCGAAGGTATTTTACCCCAAGCTTTGCGCGGAAGCGCGTGCCAGCCGGCCCCGGGTAGCTTCAACCAATCCCCGGGACGCGAGACGAGATCTGCCGGCGATGCCTTGGCCCGGATGGCAACCTGCGTATTTTTCCATCCGAAGCGCAACAAATGCTTAGCTCGTTCCACCGTTCCAAACAGATTTGAAACAGCAGGGAACGCAGTGCCTTTCACCTGTTCGTAGTAGATCGCCGGGCCTCCCGCAGCATAGACCCGACGCTGAATCTCTGCCATCTCGAGATGAGGATCGACCGGCTCACGAATGCGGACGAGCTGCCCCGTCCGCTCGAGGTCGGTGACGGCCTGGCGCAAACTGCGATGGCTCATGATCAGGTCAGAGACTGTCGACGTATTTCTGCATCGCCTCTTCCTTTCGCCGGATCGAATCAACGAGCTGGAACTGCGTCCGGGCCCGGTCGAGGTTGTGGCGTGGACGATGCACCCGGAAATAGGTGTCGCCATTCAGGAAGTCCGTCAAGAAGCGCACGCCGATCGTGTAGGTGATCAGTTTGCCGGAGAAGGCGATCAGCCGTTTCTCCGCCTTCGTCAGAAAAGAACGGGTGGCCTCGATGTATCCCTTCGCGAGTTGCTTGAACATGGGCATCCGCATTTGGACCTTGGAGAGATCCAATTCGTCCTCCAGCGTAGGACTCGTCGTGGTTCGCACCATGTCTCCAAAGTCGTAGAGCACGCATCCGGGCATGACTGTATCGAGATCAACCACACACATCGCGTCGCCCGACTCCTCGTCCAGCATGACGTTGTTGAACTTGGTATCATTGTGCGTGATCCGCTCCGGAATCGTACCTGCCGCCATCTTCTTGAGAATCACGTCGACAATATTCTCCTGCTTCAGGGCGAATTCGATCTCGGGACCGGCCAAGCGCGCCCGGTTGAAGTGATCCTTCTCGATCGCCCTCTGCAGCGCTTCAAAACGCATCCGCGTGTTGTGAAAATCCGGAATGGTCTCATGCAGGCGCGGCTCCGGCAGATCGACCAATTGACGCTGAAACTCGCCGAAGGCATGCGCGGCCTGGTAGGCCTGTTTGGGGGATTCCACCGCTTCAAACGTTCGCACCCGTTCGACGTAGACAAAAGTCCGCCAGTAGTTGCCATCACGATCGCGGTAGGAAGACTTGTCGTTTCGGGTGGGCACGACGGTTATCACCCGCCGGGTCACGTCCTCAGCGGCATCTGATTCCAGCCGATGACGAATATGCCTGGTCACCCGCATCAAGTTTCGCATGACCTGGGCCGGCTTCCGAAAGACGCCCTTGTTGATCTTTTGGTGGACGTAGCGGACATCGATCCCGCCCTGGTCATAGGTGGCGGTATAGGTCTCGTTGATATGGCCGATCTTGCAGAGTTCCGCATGCCGGATCTCGCCATAGATCTGAAACTGACGGGAAATGAGTCGCAGCTGATGCTCGTTATACATCGAATGCAATCGGTTTACTTACTGCCGGGTTTGATCGCGGGAACACCTTCGAGGTCGGGCGGCAAACTATCGGGATCAAAAATCTCGACTTTGACGGGCAACAACGTGAGAAAAGGCACGCCCGGATCGTAGCCACCGTTGGATCGATCGACGACCACCGCCACACCGCGCACATCCGCCTGATGTTCGCGGGCGATCACCATAGCTTCATCGACGCGACCGCCCTTGGTGACCACGTCCTCCACAATCAGCACCCGTTCGCCCGGCCGTATCTTGAAACCACGTCGCAACACCAAGTTACCCTCTTCCTTTTCGACAAAGATGAAACGGCAACCGAGTTGGCGGGCGACTTCCTGGCCGATCACCAATCCGCCCATGGCCGGTGCTATTACCGTTTCAACGTCGAGATCTTTGACGAGTTCCAACAGACCTGTGCCGAGTTCCTCCACCTCGGGCATTTTCTGAAGCGCCAGAGCGCATTGAAAGAATTCCCGACTGCGTAAACCGCTGCGGAGGATGAAATGCCCTTCGAGCAGGGCACCAGAGGATCGGAAGATTTCCAGAACGCGTTCGCGTGTCATGCTTCACAATAATGAAACAACCGCCGAGCCTTTACAAGCCGGGCGGTTGTTTCGCGAATCGATTTGCGGGTCTTCAGGAACCCAATTTGTCCATGAGCACGATCAGCGGCATAAACATCGCGATCACGATACTACCAACGACCACAGCCAGGAAAACGATCATGATCGGCTCCAGCATCGAGGTCATGGCAGACACCGCATTGTCCACCTCTTCCTCGTAGTTATCGGCGACCTTCATCAACATTTCCGGCAAGGCACCGGTCTGCTCGCCGACGTCCACCATGCTCACCACGATCGGAGGAAAGACCTTGCAGGCCTCCATCGGCGCAACAATCGTTTCGCCCTCTTTCACGCTGTCGTGAATGGATTGCACCGCCTGTTCGATAATCACGTTGCCGGCAGTTTCTCGAACAATATTGAGCGACTGGAGGATCGGCACACCACTGGAAATCAGTGTGCCCAAGGTCCGGCAGAAACGGGAAATCGCCACCTTGCTGACCACCGGTCCAAAGACAGGCATGATGAGCATGACCTTGTCCCAAGCCTTGCGCCCAAGTTTCGTCTTCAACGCCGTGATCCAAGACACCCACATCCCGATACAGATACCAAAGGTAGCCATCACATTGCTCTTGATCCAGTTGGATATATCGAGCACCAGTCGAGTGAAGGCCGGGAGACCTTCATCACCGAGCATGTCGGCAAAAATCGCTTCAAACTTTGGCACCACGAAAGCCATCAAGATACCGACGATCGCAACGGCGACGACCAACACCGCCATCGGATAGAACATGGCGGCCTTGACCTTGCCCTTGATCTTTTCCGCTTTTTCCGCGAATTCGGCGAGACGCGTGAGCGTGACTTCGAGCACACCACCGAGTTCACCGGCC
>JBMYQZ010000093.1:0-12072 GCA_049601855.1 Limisphaerales bacterium
GCGCAGCGGGCGCAGATCGACGTGCTTGATGGGATACCGCGACAGGACGGCCGAGCCGAACGCCCCCTTCGCGCGGGCCGGATCGGCCTCGGCCGTCAGCGCTGGATCGATCTCCAGGTACTGGATGTCGTAGGCCAGGTTCATGTCCATTGACTCGGCCAATCGCCGCGCCGCGTCGACGTAATCCGAGCGGCTGACACCGATGTCCATCTCCTGGAGGCACAGAATGTCGACCTGCGACAGTCGCTCCCGCTGGCGCATCATGGTTTGCCGCCGGTCCGACTCCGGCGGCGCCGCCTTTTCGTCGACGAGCGCCTCGTAGCCGTCCGCGGAAGTCAGGGCCGTGATGGCCTCGTCCATCTTCAGGGATTTCTCAATATTCCAGGTGCCGAAGCGCAGGAACGGACCCATGAAGTCATTGTGAGCCACCGGAACGGGCTGACCCTTCTGGGCCGCCGCGTTGCTCACGATCGGTGTGTGCCACAGGGTATCCAACTTGCCGCCCAGTTCGCCTTCCGTCTGCGGATGGGTCGCAAGCAAACGCAGCTCCTCAAGCGTGGGGAACACAGCCTCCTGATCGGGAAGGAACGAAGTCGCTGCTTTTTCAGACGGACCAGCCACGCGGCCGAGGACAACGGTCCGCGCCGAATTGTCCTGCCGGACAATCGTCCCGCACCCGGTCAGTGCGACCAGGCAAAGCAGAAGTGTGGTCTTGGTTGTTTGCCGCAATGCGCCCATGGCGTCGTCCGAAGTCTTGAGGATATGTTGCCGCCCAATCAAGGACCAGATGCTAAGAACCGGGAGCTCGGGTGACAACAACCAGGGAATCATAGCCTCAAACTCAAGCCCCGCAAGAAAGCCAACATCGGTATGAACCGGGAAAATGGAAATGCAACAGAGTCGTGGGAATGGTCATGAGAGCACGAGTGTCGAGAAGCGCGCCAATTCCAAAATGGGAGCGAATGGGGAAACGAAATCCAATTCGAGTCCGGCGAGAAATTAGGGAGCCTCTATTCTTCCGATGATTTTCTGGAATTCGGAATGAGATCGCAACGGGTCGAAGGCGACGTTGGTCCTGATGTTCTCCAGGTTTCCAAAGCCCTTGGACACGGCATGGTCGAGATACTTCAGCGCGCGCGCCTGCATCGCCTGGGCAACCAGCGGCCGGTCGTGGTTCTGGCGCATCAGCTTCATTGCCTTGGCGTAGCGGATCGCCCCGACGAAGGCGGGCGTCTTACCACTCAGTATTCTCCGCTCCAGCAAGTCACTGCTCTTGAGCTCGGGCTTTTCCGGATGAAGACTCAGGAGAGCATACCGTTGGGTGATCTCCGGGTGGTTGCCAAGGTCCTTGGCATGGAGGTCCACCAAAGGATCCAATGCCTCTGCCGCTGCCTGGTATTTACCCTGCCTGGTCAGTACCACACTGAGTCTCTGGAGGCTTTGCTGATATTGTCGCTGGTACAGTTCATCTTCGTTGACCTCCAAGTGCTTGCCATAGATCTCCGCGGACCGGCGAAAGGCCGCCTCGGCCCCCGGCAAATCACTCGACGTCGCGCCCACTGTTCCCAGCAGATTCGCGAGGCGCCCGTTCAGGATGAAGTTCTCGCCGAGGCTCTTGGAGATGCTGGTGATGGCATCCTCCAACATCGTTCTGGCTTCGTCCTTGCGGCCGAGATTGGAGAGCAGTTCCGCGTGGCGACTGCGAAAGAAACTGACAATCAGATGCTCCTCTCCGAGCAGACGAATCCCGAGTTCATCCGCCTTGGCAAATTCGGCGAGGGCGGCGCGCCGGTCCACCCGGGCCGTCAGATTACCCTGCAGAAAGAGGTTGATGAATTCACCAAATCCATCGTTGTCTTCGGAAGCATCCCAGACTTCCGCCAATTCCTGTACCCGGAATGGGTTGGAGCGTCCGCCGGTGTTCTCAAGCACGGTGAGGAAGAGCAACGCGGCCAGTGCCTCCCGGCTGTCTTTACCATGGTGCTTTTGTCGGATTGCCAGCGAGCGTTCCATCAGCTTCTGAGCCACGGCATCATCGTGATTCACGAAGCTGACCACTCCCAAGTCCAAGGCTACGTCAGAAACCAGGGGATGTTCAGGACCATGCAACTCCTCGACCACCTGTAATGACTTTTTCAATTCGGTCTCGGCCAGGTCATTCTCACCACGGTAGAAGTGGGTCATGCCCTGCGCGCGGAGACTCGCGGCCACGTCGACGTGGTTCATTCCGTACTGCGCGATTCGGATAGCAAGCGACTCCTTGATCAACGGGGCCGCCTCCTCATACAGCCCGAGGCTGAGGCAGACGTTTCCGATCTTGTCCAACACCGCGGCGCGAACGATCGGACTGTTGGTCAGAGAACCTTCAAGCCCTTTGATACCGTATCCAAGGATTTCTCGCGCCGTCAGCTCCGGCCCCACCTGTCCCCGGGCTCCCATCGTGCGGCCGTGACGGGCGATGGGATCCGCGTCTTCAAACATGCCGGTCAAGAAATCTGACACCGCCCTGGCCGTGGTCGCCTCGGCCTGGGCGCGCTTTGATTCCGATTCCGCACGATCAGCATTTTTGCCTGCACGAATCGCGTTCTGCGCTGACTCTTCCGCCTTGGCCAAAGTCTCTCGATTGCTGGCCATCAACTTACTCATGAAAACCGTGGTGAGAAGGGAGATCAGAACGACGGCCGAAAATACGGCGATGGAAACGGCCCGATGTCGCCGGACAAAAAGCAAGGCCTGTCCAAATGCACTCAGCGATTCCACACTGGTGGCGAACCCACCCGTAAATCGATCGATGTCGGCGGACAAATCGCCCACCGTCTGGTAACGGTCTTCCTTCTTGACCGCCAAGGCACGCATGGCCACAGCGGACATCGAAGGCGGGACCTTTCCATCTGGACAGTGGTTCAGCGTCAATCCGAAAAGTTCATCTGGTGCCGCACCGGCTTCTTGGGAACCGACTTCCGCCTTTTGCGAGTTCGATCCGAACTCAGTCGGAGCGGTTATGTTGCCGGTCTTCAGATTGTCGAGCAGTTCCTGGAGGGAGTTCCCTCTGATCGGTGGATTCAGGGTGAGAATGGCGTACAGAATTCCGCCCAGGGCAAATACATCCGATCGCCTGTCCATGTCCTCCACCTTCCCACCAGCCTGCTCCGGTGGCATGTAACGTGGTGTGCCGATAAATTCGCCATCCAGAGTCAGATCACCGGCCCCGTCCAGCTCGGCGGACAGATCCACACCTTCCACTGGTGCCCCTTCCGCCGCTGGCTGATCTGCTTTTTCCGTCAGGATCTTGGCCAGCCCCCAGTCCATGACCAATACCTCGCCGAACTCTCCGACCATGATGTTCTCCGGCTTCAGGTCACGGTGGATGATCTGGTGGTGATGGGCAAATGCAATGGCATCGCAGATTTTTCGAAACACCGCCAGCAGCCCATCGAGATCATACTCCTGCAACGTGGCCTGGTCCGATTTCTTCAGAGCTTCAATGATCTGCTGTAGCGTGCGCCCCTTGACCATCTTCATGGTGTAGAATGCCCGCCCCTCGGAATCTCTTCCCAACTCGTGGATCGGAACGATGTTCGGGTGCTCGAGGCGGGCAAGAACTTCGGCTTCCTGGGTGAATCGCCGTTGCGCTTCCCCGGAGGCATCGTCGCCGAGCATGACCTTCATGGCCACCGTGCGATGCAGGCCGGTGTCTTCCGCTTCAAGGATCCTGCCCATGCCGCCCTTGGCAATTTCCCTGCCTACTGAGTAGTGTACCGAATCCGGTGCCGGCGTTGTCGGGGAATCCGGTTCTGTCTGTTTGGGGGGGCTTGTGGCTTCAGGTCCGGTTCCCGAAGAGCTGGGGGGGGGAGATCTTCGCGGAAGATTCAATGGGCTCATCGCCCCCGGTCGGCATTGTTATTTCGAAGGGGTCGTCTTCCACGGATGCTAGGTTGGGTAGCAGTCTCCCATGTTGCGATCAAGGAAAAGTCAATCCGTTGTCGGTCGACTTTTCCCGGACATTCCGTAAATTGGGCGGCTGATTCCGGTTCATTAGACAATCAGTGTGGGCCTGCATGAATTGCGAATGTCCGAGGAGATCGTTGAAAATGAAGCGGCAACCCGTTCTGATTGGCGTGCGGAACCGGTCTTGGCCTGGGCTTTGCCGTTCGCCAGAGAGCCGTTCTCCCGGGCAAAGACATCAGCATTGGCCGTGAGGTGAGTCGAAGCGAAACGTCCCCCAATCGAGCATGTGAAGTGCTGCGGGCCTCGCGGTATCAAACGTGATTCAGATGGCGATCCCGCCATCGTCCCAGATAACCTCGTGGCCCTTGAAGTCACCTTCGTGCTTCGTGGGGAACATCAACTCCTTGAACTCAAACTTGTCCTTCACATAATCGTGAAGTTCCGGACTGATCACGACCATTCCCTTGCGCGCGCCATCGCAATAGCGCGCTGTGCGGTTGACCGTGTCGCCGATCACCGTGAATTCCAGACGATCTTCCGCACCGATGAAACCGTGCAGGACTTCACCATAATGAAGCCCGATCCCCAGATCACAACACACATCACCGCGTGCTTTCCTCCGGTCGTTCACCCTCACCACCGCTTCCTGCATCGCGATGGCCGCCTTCACTGCTTTCAGGTGCTGGTCCACATCCTTGTCCGGACTCCCGAACACAGCGAGAATCGCATCACCGATGAACTTGTCGATGGTGCCGTCGTTTTCAAAAATCGCCCGCACCAGCTCGGTGAAGTATTCATTGAGCATGTCGACAACATGCTGCACATCCATGTTGGCCGTGGTGTTGGTGAATCCCCGGATGTCTGACATCAGCAAGGTCACCTGAGAGCGCTCACCCCCTGGCTCGAGTGCACCTACGCGGGCCTGGTCAACCAGTTTGCTGCGCAGCTTCGGCGAAAAATTGGTCATCAAGCGCTCCTGGACCTGGTTCTTGAATTCAATATCCGCCTGCATCTCCGAATTGGAAATCGCGGCGGCGGCATAATGCGCCACCGCGATCAGGAATCTCAGATCGTCATCGTTGAACGACTGTTTGTTCTCCGGTGTGTCAACGCAGATGACTCCCATGACCTCGTCCTGCCACATGAGTGGACAGTACATTCCGGTCGAAATGGACAGCGCCTTCATGCTCTTTGAGAAATCCACCTCGCCTTCCGCCGACCAGATGAAACCCTTTCCTTCGGCGGCCGCCCGTTTGATCAAGGTCCGGCTGATGGGCGGTTTGTCCTCCGGAATACTGGCCCGCACCCCCAGCTTGCCGCGGACACGATCCACCACCAACAAGGCACCACGTTTCGCACCGGGCGTGATCTCGATGACTTTGTTCAGGACAAGTTTGAAAAGCTTGCTCAGATCGCGTTCCGCGGCGAACTGCAGCGGTAGCTCAAAGAGCAGATCCAACTGCCGTTCGGATGTCTTCCGAATGCCCTTCATCGACGCCATGCCCGCGTCGACCTCCCCCTTGATCAGGAACTCGGTGTTGTTGCTGCCATCGCCGGGAGCAGCGGTTGGGGCACTCTGTCCAGCCGTGCCCAGCGTCAGATTGGTTTCGCCGATAACCACCTGATCCGCGCCGGTCACCACCTGCGGTTGTTCAATCTTCAGACCATTGACCAGCACTCCACCGGGGCTCCCCAAGTCATCGACCCAGGTGGCACCATCCCGCAGCCACACTCGCAGGTGCCGACTGGCAATCTGTTCGTCAAAGTCCAAAGCCAGGTCCGGCTTTGAATCTCCGATCGAACGACCGATCACGACGTCGTCGGCATCGAGTTCCGACTGACTCTGTCGCCCCTGAAAAACTGTTATGACATTGATCATGTGAGTGAGGACTTCCGTGCCACATCTTGCGGCAGGCTCAATTCTTGTCCATGCGGAACTAGGCGTGTCTTCAAACCAAGAAACATCGAACTCCGTGAGGTTTGCTACGTCGCTGAATGCTGACCAACCCAGTGGCTTCCAGATTACCTCTCATGGAGCATGCCCCGCATTAGCAAATGGTGGCCGGGAAAGGTGCAGGCGTAGGGGTAGTCGCCGGGCTTTTTCGGCGCTGTGAATTCGATCACTTCTTCTTTGCCGTGATCCAATAGCTTGCTGGCCCAAAGGATGTCTTTGCTTTCGGGGACGAAGCCGACGGCGAAACCGTTGGCGCCGAGGGTCATGGCTTGCATGGCGATGGCGTCCAGCTTGCCGGGGTTTACGAGGACGATGTTGTGGGGCATTAAGTCGGGGTTGGCGAAAATGAGTTTGATCTTTTTGCCGGCTTTGACTGACAGCTCGGGGGTGTCGTATTTCATTTTTTCCACGACGGTGGCGATGCGGATGGTGGTGAGGTCCTTGGTGTCGGAGAGGATGCCGCTCTTTTGGGTTTTGTCCTCGTGAACGATTTCGGGGCCGATGGCGGCTACGGCCGGGTCGGCGTTGAACCAGTGGTGTTGGACTGTTTGGGCGGCGATTCTTGCGTGGGGTTCGGGGCTCTTTAGGAGCAGGTTGAGGAGTTTGATGTCCCGGACGTTGTGTTGTTGGTGGAGCCACAATGCTTCCAGGAGGTGGTGGGCGTCGGCCTTGCTTTTCGGGTTGAATTGCTTGAGCCATTTCTTGGTGGCGCGATGACTTGTTCGCTGTTGCGTTCGCTGAGTTCGATGCGGGTGGGGTGGCGGACGCCGTCGACTTTGTGTTTGAGGTTGTTCAGGAGCTTGGCGATGGGTTGGCCGTCGATCTTGACAGGTTTCTGCAAAGGCTTCTTGGTGTAGGTCATCCGGTACATGCGGCCGTGTTTGTGGTCACGGTTGGGTCGCGGACGTTGTGTTGGAGGTGGCCGATGATGGCGTTGTGCCAGTCGGAGATGTAGAGGGCGCCGTCCTGGGGACGATGGCGTCGGTGGGGCGGAAGTTTTTGTCGCCGCTCAGGAGGAGGCCTTTGGATTCTTCCTCGATCTTGGTGCCGTCGGACATGGTTTTGGTGACCTTCAAATCCTGGCCATTGGAAGTGCCCCAGACTTCGCCCAGCTTCGTTGTGGAAGTGGTGGTTTTGGCTTCGCTGCGTTTGCCGGTGGTGAAGGTGGGTTCGAAGCCTCCGTCGCGGTGCACCTGGTACTGCTTGGTGCCGAGGAAGCCGATGGCGTTGCAGATGAGGAAGTCGCCTTGCATGTCGTCGTACAGTCCTTTCGGATTTTTGTGGAAAGTAGGCAGTGCATTTCCCATTCTCCGCGCACATGACTATGACTCGCAGAACGATGATGGTGGGTGCACTTGCAGCCAGTGTGCTCATGACTTCCAACAGCTGGGCCGCTTCCTCCGGACTGAAGGACGGGCTCTACGCCGAATTCAACACCTCCAAGGGGAAGATTCTCGTGCAGCTGGAATTTGAAAAGACACCCCTGACCGTTGCCAACTTTGTCGGCTTGGCCGAAGGCACGAAGCACTACTCGAAGACCGGCGGATCTCCGAAGAAGCAGACCAAGCCATACTTCGATGGTCTCAACTTTCATCGCGTTATCGCGGACTTCATGATTCAAGGCGGTTGTCCACAAGGAACGGGGCGCGGCAATCCGGGTTATCGTTTCAAGGATGAATTCGACCCGACGCTGAAGCACAGCGGCCCCGGAATTCTTTCGATGGCGAATGCCGGTCCGGGCACCAACGGCAGCCAGTTCTTCATCACCCACCGGGCCACGAGTTGGCTCGACGACAAGCACTCCGTGTTCGGCAAGGTCGTCACCGGAATGGATGTGGTGAACAAGATCGCGCGCGGCGACAAACTCTCCTCTCTAAAAATTGTTCGAGTCGGCGCAAAGGCAAAAGCCTTCAAGGGCGACGAAGCACACTTTCAGAAGCTCAACAAGTAGCCGGGCAATCGAGCGTCACGTCAGCACTTCTCGGATCACCTGACCATGCACGTCGGTAAGTCGACGGTTCAATCCGTTGTGATACCAGGTGAGCTGTTCGTGATTAAAACCGAGGAGATGGAGGACGGTGGCGTAGAAATCCCAGATGGTGGTCGGATTGATGGCGGCGCGCCGGCCGAAGTCGTCGGTGGCTCCGTAGCTGGTCGCGCCTTTGACACCGGCGCCCATCATCCAGAGGGTGAAGGCGTCAGGGTTGTGATCCCGGCCGGCGGTGCCTTCCTGACGCGTGGGCATGCGCCCGAATTCGGAGGTCCATAGCACCAGGGTGTCGTCGAGCAGCCCGCGTTGTTTCAGGTCGGTCAACAGGGCGGCGGTGGGCTGATCGAAGATCGGGCAATGACGTTCGTAGTCCGGTTTCAGAGTCTTGTGGGCATCCCAATTGAGCAGACCGTCAACGCCACTGGCACGGGAGGCACAGTAGAGGTTTACGTAACGGACACCCCGCTCCAACAGACGACGGGAAAGCAGACAGTTGTTCGCGTACGAGGCGAGCAGTGGATTGCTGGAATCCGTGCCGTAGAGCCGGTGAATGTGTTCTGGCTCGGAACCCATGTCGCTGACCTCGGGGGCAGAAAGCTGCATGCGAGCGGCGAGCTCGTAGGCGCTCATCCGGGCGCGCAGCTCGCTTTGTTCCGGTCGTTCGGTGGCGTGGCGGTCGTTTAGGAAATGCAACAGTTTGCGCGTTCCTTGTTCCTCGTCCGGGCTGATCCTGCCAGGGCGGGTGATGTTGCGAATGGGCTGATGGGCGGCCATCTCGATCGCCTGATGGGTTGCTGGCAGAAAGCCGTTGCTCCAGTTGGCCTTGCCGTTGGGTGGTTCGCCGCGAACGTCGGGAATGGCCACGTAGGTGGGCAGGTTCTCATTCTCGCTGCCGAGCGCGTGGCTCAGCCAGGCACCGGCGCTGGGAAAACCTTCGGTGGGATGGCCGGTGTTCACGAACACACAACCCGGACCATGCGTATTGGTCTTGGACTTCAGGGCATGGAAGAAGGCGATGTCATCCACATGCCGGGCCATATGCGGCAGCATCGAAGTGATGTGTTTGCCGCTTTGACCGCAGGGAGAGAAGGGCCAGGGACTTTTCATCAAAGACCCGTTCTTGCCCTGGAAGCTCACCATGTTCTCTTCACCGGGCAGCGGTTGGCCGTCCATTTGTTCGAGCATGGGTTTGTGATCCCACAGATCCATGTGCGAGGCAGCTCCCGGGCAGAAGATTTGGAGCACACGTTTCGCCCTGGGAGCAAAGTGAGATGCGAGCTGGGTGGCGCCAGCAGCTGAACCTTCCCCCGCCATAAGGTGGGTCAAGCCCACCCCCATCAGGCCGGAAGTGACATTGCCCAGGAACTGGCGGCGGGTGGAATTCAAGATGGATTCGTTCATGTCAGATCAATCCAAGTAAATGAGTTCGCTCGAGTTCAAGAGGGCTCGGGAGAAGGCGCGCAAGCCGTGGTTCTTGATAACGGCGGCCGAGGGTTTGATTTCCACGTCTGCCGGCTGGCGTTGATAGGCGATCATGAAGGCTTTCCGAATCTGTTCTTTGGCGTCTGCGCCGGCTTCGCTTCGGATGCGCGCCGCGAAGGCCTCAGCCATGTCGACAGCAAAGGCGTGATTCAAAGTTGTGAGTGCCTGAAGAGGCGTCGTGGTCGCAGCCCGGCGAGGTGAAGAGAAGGCGCAATCGGGTTGATCGAAATCAGTCATCAGATCGGTGCGCGAGGCGCGGGCGTTCTGATGGTAGACGGCGCGGCGATAGGTTGCCGGGCCGTGTGAATCGAGCGGAACATAGGTGGAGACGTTATCTTTCAAGACCTCGTAGAGACGGAAGCCCTTACCACCCATAGAGAGGTCCAACTTGTCCGCCACGGTGAGGAAGGTGTCGCGGATTTCTTCGGCGGAAAGACGGCGCGGCGGAAATCGCCAGAGCAGACGGCTGTCGCCATCGACCTTGGCAGCCGTGTCGTTGAATGCGGAGGACTGCTGATAGGCGCGCGATTTCATGATGAGTTTGTGCAGGGCCTTGATACGCCAGCCATTGCGCTGGAGTTCGCGGGCGAGGAAGTCGAGCAATTTGGGATGTGTCGGTCGACCACCCATGAACCCGAAGTCGTTGGGCGTGTCGACGATGCCCATGCCGAAGTGATAGTGCCAGATCCGGTTGACCAGAACGCGCGCAGGCAGCGGGTTGTCGGTATGCGTGATCCACTCGGCGAGTTCCAGGCGTCGCGTCGCTTCGGTTGCTTCCGGCGGCAGTTCATAGCCGGGTGTGGTTTTCGCGAAGGTGGAGAGGCTGGCGGGCACGACGGCGGCTCCGGGCTTTTGTGGGCTGCCGCCAACGAAGATGTGAAACGGACACTTGGCATCAATTGGATTACGGGTACCCATCCAGACCTTGGGCAGGTTTGGCACTCGGGCGATCTGCTGCTTGGTCCGATTGAGCTCCTGCTTGAGTCGGCTGGTGCGCTTCTTTTCCTCCCGTGTCATTTCGAGGCGGCTCAGGCGGTGATCGCGGTGGGCGTTGCTCGCCGGTGCCCGTGAACGACCGTCGGCGACCGTTTTCCAATTCTCTCCATCGTTTGAAATCTCAATTCGGTACTCCGCGACGAACACGAATTTCTTGTGCGCCGGAACGGCCTCGCCGCGGGCGCTGGAGAAGAGGACACGATTGATGCGCGTCGGCCTTTTCAATTCGATCGTCAGGCTGCCACCACGGGCGAGAAAGCGACGTCCGACTTTTCCGTCGATGGCCAGATGAGGACCGTAGGCACCCGGGAAATCGGCGATCTCGCGTGCCTTGCCAGTGGCTTGTGCCCCTTGAGATGCGAGCGCCACATTCCGCGGTTGGGGTTCGGCCGACCAAACCTCAAATTCGTCAATGGTGAAGGTCCCAACGTTCTTGAGCGCCGCATCCTGTCCTTCGGAAATCAGGCGGACGAACTTCGCCGTCGTCGCTTCAAAGCGCTCTTCCGTTCCGGTGCGATCCACGGTCGGTCGGATCCAACGAGTGGAGTAGTCCGCCAGCTTGGTTCGTGCGCGTTTCATGATGGCCTGATCCAAAGCCCTGAGTTCGGACTCCAATCTGGCGACCTTGGCGTTGAGCGGCTTGAGTCGGGCGGCGCGCTCCAGCTTCTGCGCGGGCGTTCCGAGTGGAACGGACTTGTGTCGCACACCGGAGAAGGTGGCGTAGAGACCGTAGTAGTCCTCCTGTGTGATGGGATCGAACTTATGATCGTGACAGCGCGCGCAACCCAAGGTCATGCCAAGAAAAGCCTCACCGGTCGCGCTGATGATTTCATCGAGCGTGTTGGCGCGGATCTGCGCCTTCTGTACTGCATCCTGATTGCCGACATCATCGAACGGTCCAGCCACCAGAAACGCGCTGCCTACTGCGACCTCCGGTTCATCCGCACCAAAAACATCGCCTGCCAAGTGCTCGCGAATGAAGCGATCGAAGGGTTTGTCGTCATTGATCGAGCGGATGACGTAGTCGCGAAACGGCCAGATGTCATTGACGATGTCATTGCGTTCGAAGCCGATGCTTTCTCCGAAGCGAACAACATCCAGCCAATGCCGTCCCCAGCGCTCGCCGTAGCGCGGTGACGCCAGCAGTCGGTCGATCAACTCTTCAAATGCCCGGGGATTGGAGTCGTTGACGAAAGAGTCGACATCCTTCGGCGACGGCGGCATTCCGGTCAGGTCATAGGTCGCCCGACGAATCAGGGTCCGTCGGTCAGCGGGCGGATTCATCGCCAATTTCTTCTCGGAAAGCCGGGCGAGAAGGAATGCGTCAATCGGGTTGCCAGAATCTGCTGGCGGTGTCTCCTGCAGTGGTTGGTAGGCCCACCATGATTCATCGGTCTTGGAGGCTTCGCGCAAGGTCACGCCCTTGGGCCACGTAGCGCCGGAGGAGATCCAACGTCGCAGGTGTGAGCGCTCCTCATCGGTCAGAGGTTCACCTTTCTCCGGCATCTCGGGCCGCTCACCGCTGTCTCCGGCAAGCGTGACTTCATACAGCCGGCTCGCTTCCGGCTGTCCCGCAACGATCAGTTCGCTAACACGCTCCGAAGGCGCCGACAGCGACAGTTTGCCTTTGGGATTGTTTGGGTTGTGGCAACTCAAACATTTATTCTCCAAGACCGGCTTCAGATCTCGAATGAAATCGGCG
>JBMYQZ010000094.1:0-12060 GCA_049601855.1 Limisphaerales bacterium
GCAACCCGCTTTTGGCCACGGCTACGGCGGCATCGGCTTCGCCCAAGGTGGCCAGGGCAACAGCGTAGGCGAAGAAAGGTTCCGGGGAATCGGGCAGGCGTTGGATGAGTGATTCGAAGATACTCCGTCCCTGTTGGTATCGTCCCGTGCGTAACAGAGCCATGCCAGTCAGTTTGAGAATCTCCAGGTTGTCCGGTTGCAATTGGCGGGCTTGACGGAGGACCGCCAGCGCTTCCTCCTCGCGGCCTTGGCTGATAAGCATCTGGGGAAAGGCCGTGCCGATTTCCTCGACCAGATAGGGCGCTCCGAGCTGCCAGGCTTCGGCGACCTTCTCGAGACCGGCATCCATCTCGCCGGCCATGATCAGTCCCTTGCCCCAGCGCGCCAGCGCCTGCACGCGATAGCCGCCTTCGAGCGTGACGGCTTGGTCTCCGAAGAAAGTGACGTCACTGTGCCAGACGTAGGAGCGCGTGCGGCTCTGAATCGTAAAACAGGCGCCAACCACGAGCAGAATTGCGAGCGCGGTTTTGCGGCGTTGCGGTGAGCGTAACAGCAGCAACAGGCCAAACATCGCCGCGGTCCATGCGAGTCCGGGAATCATCGAGTAGCGATCACCGGGACCGGGTTGGGGTGTGCCACCAGTGAGTTTGAGAATCGGTCCGGTCAAGCCGCTGAAGGCAAACCACAAAGCGAACATCGCAGGTTGCTGTCGCCGCTTCACGATTACGTAAATCGTGATCGCGGCAATGAACACGCAGGCCAGGATGATCCGCCAGGATTCTTCGCCCATGTTCACGAGGTCCTCGTTCAAGGTATACATCTTGAATGGGTAAAGCGGTCGCCAAGCGTAGTAGGCGAGGAAGTAGGCCGCGCCTTGGAGCCGCACCGACATGGGCATTTCCTCCAAGGTCAATGGCTTGCCGAAGGCGCCTTGGGAAACGTATTGGCCGATGATGCCGACCACGATCATTCCTGCGGTGAGGACAAAGAACGGAATGGTTTCCAACCAACCCCGTCGCGAATCCGCGTCCAGTGTTTCTCGAATGCTCCCGATCTTGATGCGGCCAAACGGCACGATGCCCAGCGCGACAATCACGAAGCTGTAACCTACCGCCGCGGGATAAGAAATCATTGCCAGTTGGAACGCTCCCAGCGCCCACCAGTAGGTTCCTTGTCGGAAGAACGAACGAGCGGGATCCAAACGTAGATAGGCCAAGGTTGCCAGGCACAGGAAACACACCGCCTGCGGATACGACAGCGCCGTGGCCCACGCGGTCGATTCCACGCGCAACGGATGCACGGCCCAGAACAAGGTGGCGGCTCCCGCCGCTTGGGTCATCCACGTCGCCTGCTCCTCATTCTCAGATTCGCCGGAAACTTTCTCACCCAACCGCAGGAGAACGAGAAACACGAGCATGGTCGCGACAATGTGCGAGATGAGCCCGATGAAGTGATAGAGCCAGGGATCGAGCCCTTTCACGCTGTGGATCAACGCCCAGGTGAGATAGGTGACCGGCTTGTAGCGAATGTCCGGTCCGTAATCGAAGAACATCCACTTGAGATTCGCCGCCGACAATTCTTGGATCTGCGGCACGCCGGTGATGTTCGAAGGATCGTCCCAGCTGAGGAATCCCGCCGACAACGCCGGTTGAAACGCGATGAACGAAATCGCGCAGAGCCCGGCCATGATCAAGATTCGCAACTGCTTGAGATCCATGAATCAGCGGGCTTGTTGTATCTGTTGGCGCAGTTGCTGCAAAGGCTCTGAAACGGGAATTCGTTGGAGTCCCCGCTCCGTGACCACGAGGGCGGCTTCGAATTCGCCGAAGCTGGCAAGCGTGTTGGCGGCGACGAAGTACGAGGTGGGGTCGTCGCGATGGATGCCGATCAACTCGTTGATGACCTGCATGCCATTAACCCGATCACCGAACGCAAAATAGGTCGTGGCGAGCCACTGCAGGATCGCGCCGTCGCCGGGTAGCAACTGACGGGCGCGCTGGAGAACGACGAGTGCCTCTCCACGGCGACCGAGATTGAGCAGGGTCTGGCCTTGAACAGCGCCGATTTGCGAGGCGGCGACGGGCGGCACGAGTTGCCAGGCTTCTTCGCAGGCGGCAAGACCCGCGTCGTATTGTTCCTCGGCGAACAAGGCCTTGGCGAGCCGGGCGTAGGCCTGTCCGCGGTAGACGTTGCCTTTGAGGGTGTGGACTTGGTCGGTGAAGAAGGTCACATCGTTCTCCCACACCTGCGATCGGCTGCGGCTTTGGATTGTGAATACCACGGCGATCAACGCCAGTCCGGCGAGGATGCGGTTTCGATGCCGATGTTCGCGCAATAACATCACGAGACCGTAGATGCCTGCGATCCAAGCCAGCCCGGGAATTAGCGAGTATCGATCGCCGGGTCCGGGAAAGGGAGTGCCTCCGGTGAGCTTGAGCACGGGAAAAGTGATACCCACGAAGGCCACGTACACCGCCAGGAGTGCTGGTGAACTCTTGCGTTTCATCCAGATCCAGCCGGCGCTGCCGGCCACGATGACAATGGCGGCCATGACATGGGGATCACTTGCTTTCATGCCGACGAGATCCTCGTTCAGCGTGAACATTTTGAACGGGTAGAACGGTCGCCAACCGTAGTAAGCCAAGAAATAGAACGAACCCAGCACGCGCGTTCCCAAGGGTAGTTCTTCCAGTGAAATGGGATCGCCCCAGATGCCTTGCTTGACGTGTTGGCCATAGAGACCGACGGCCACCATGATCGCAGTCAGCGCAAAGAAGGGCAGACTCGGAAGCCACAACTGCCGACGTCGCAACGGGAAGATGCTGACCGCGAGAAAGGCGAAGCTGAACCCGATCGCCGTGGGAAAACTCATCATGCCGAGTTGGAAGAGTCCCAGTGATCCCCAATAGCGACCTTGCTTGAAGAGGGACTGCTCGTGGTCGCAGCCAAGGAACGCCAACATCGCCAAGAGGAGAAAGAACACCGCCAGCGAATACGACAACACGGATACCCACGCCGAAGTTTCCACCCGCAAGGGATGCACCGTCCAAATCAACGCCACGACCGCGGCCGACTGCCAGCGCCAGTTCTCCACGGACTTCTGCTGCGGCGCACCGACGGCGAGATTCCCCAGCCGATTGAGCACGAAGATGAGCAGGCAACCGTTGACGGTATGCATCACCAGATTCGCGAGGTGGAAGAGGAAGGGCTTCATCCCGCCGATTGCGTGAATGATCGCCCAGGCCAGATAGGTGATCGGTTTGTACCGAATGTCCGGACCGAAATCGAAGAACATCCACCGCAGGTTCTCCCCGCCCAACCCGCGAATCTCCGGCACCTCAACGATGTTCAGCGTATCGTCCCATGCAAGGAAATCCGCGTACAAGACCGGTCCAAACGCGATGAAGGACAAAGCGCCAAGGCCGATGGACAAAACGATGCGAAGCTGCCGGGGGTCCATTGATCGGCCGCAGGTTGGCAACCGGCCTAAGACAGGGCAAGCGCAGCGATCATCGATGCATCCTTCTCAGGAGGGCATTGGTCTGATCGGGCTAGGCGAGGAGGCCGTTGACGAGGTTGCCGTGGACGTCGGTGAGGCGATATTCGCGACCTTGGTATTTGAAGGTCAGTTTCTCGTGATCGATGCCGAGGAGGTGGAGCATCGTGGCGTTGAGGTCGTGGACGTGGACGGGTTTCTCGGCGGGGTCGAAGCCGAGTTCGCTGGTGCTGCCGTAGGTCTGGCCGCCCTTGATGCCGCCGCCGGCCATCCACATCGAAAAGGCGTCCTTGTGGTGATCGCGACCCATGGCCGTCTTCTTGCCCGCGTTGGAGGCGCCTTGGCGCAAGGGGGTACGACCGAATTCGGAGCCCCAGATGACGAGGGTGTCGTCGAGCATGCCGCGTTGCTTCAGATCTTTGATCAAGGCGGTCATGCCTTGATCGATGTCCCGGCACTTTTGCGGTAGGCGCGTCATGAGGCCGCCATGGTGATCCCAGTCGGCGTCGTAGAGTTCGACCACGCGGACGCCGCGTTCGACGAGGCGTCGGGCAAGCAAACAGTTGTTCGCGAAGGTCGCTTTGCCGGGGGTGGCACCGTACAAATCCAAGGTGGACTTGGATTCTTTCGAGATATCCATCAACTCCGGCACGCTGGTCTGCATGCGATAGGCCATTTCGTATTGGCTGATCCGGGTGGCTATTTCCGAGTCCCCAATGTCGGCCAACGCGGATTGGTTGAGCTTCTTCACCGCATCGAAGATGCGTCGACGATCGGCGCCAGACTGGCCCTTCGGATTCGAGAGGAACAACACGGCGTCACCTTGGGATCGAAAGCGAACACCTTGGTAGACGCTCGGGAGAAAACCATTGCCCCACAATGCAGTGCCGGCTCCGCCCATGGCGCCAGTGAGGAGCGCGACGAAAGCTGGCATGTTCTGATTGTGCGTGCCGAGTCCGTAGGTGACCCAAGATCCGAAGCTCGGACGACCACCACGACCGAAGCCTGAGTGCAGCATCATCTGCGCAGGCGCATGGTTGATCTCTTCGGTATGACAGGTCTTCACCACGGCCACGTCATCGGCCACCGCGCGCATGTGCGGCAACAGTTCGGAGATCTCCATGCCGCTTTGGCCGTATTTGTCGAAGGTCCAAGGCGTTGCGGCGAGGGACATCTTGCCGCCGTCGATCATGGCGAAGCGGCGTCCCTTCAAGAGGCTGGGCGGGCAGGGTTTGCCATCCCACTTGTGCAGCTCGGGTTTGTAGTCCCACATGTCGAGATGCGAGGGCGCGCCGATCATGTGGAGATAGATGACGCGTTTGGCCTTGGGCGCAAAATGCGTGCGGCGGGGCTGCACGTCCGGCTTGCGTGCGGCGAAGCCTTCGTTGTGCAGCAGGTTGGCGAGCGCCATGGAGCCCACGCCCAACGCTCCACGGCGCAAGAACTGACGGCGATTATGGTCCTGAATCACATCGTTCATTTCGTTCATCTCAAATTAGCCCTTCGTGATCGTTTCGTCCAAATTCAACAGAGCGGCGGCCACGGCATACCAGGCGACGAATTCAACGTCGTTCATGTCCGCTGGTTTGCGAAACTTGCCGATGAATTCCTTCGCTGACTTGGCATCTTTTTGACCGGCGGCCAACTGCGATTGGAACAACGACTGTAGGGCGAGTGTCTCTCGTTGTCTTGGCTGCCGGGAAGTCGCCAATTGGAAGGCGTGGTCGATGCGTTCCACGAGACTGTCTGCGGGTTTTTCAGAAATCATCCGCTTGGCAAAGGCCATGGCGGCTTCGACGTAGGCGGGGTCGTTCATCAAGGTCAGCGCCTGTAACGGGGTGTTGGAACGATTGCGCTCGACCCGGCAGGTCATGCGTTCGTTGGCGTCGAAGTTGACGAAGCTCGGATATGGCGCGCCGCGTTTGATGACGACGTAGACGCCACGGCGGTATTTCTTTTCACCGGGGCTGACCTCGTACTTGTAGGAGGTGCCGCCGACCTTCGACCACACCCCATCGGGTTGGAAGGGTTTGATGGGCGGGCCACCCTTGTTGGTGCTGAGCAGGCCGGCGATGGCGAGGGCGTTGTCCCGAATCATCTCGGCGGTCATGCGAAAGCGCGGGCCGCGCGCGTAGAGGGCGTTCTGCGGATCAAGCTTGGTCAGTTGCGGCGTGACCTTGGATGACTGCCGATAGGTGGCGGACATCACGATGGTCTTGAGGGTCTCCTTCATCGACCAATCGTTCTCGATGAAGTGATTGGCGAGCCAGTCGATCAGGCCGGGATGAGTGGGCGGTTCACCCTTGATGCCAAAGTCTTCCGGCGTGGTGACGATGCCGCGGCCAAAGATCTCCTGCCAGAAACGGTTCACCGCCGTGCGAGCAGTGATCGGATTGTCCGAGTCCATCAACCACTTCGCCATCACGAGGCGGTTGGGTTCGGTGATCTTCTGGCCGTTGTGTTGAAAGTGTTTGTCCTGCAGCGGATGTAACACGGCGGGGACGAGTGGCTTCATGGGTTCGCCCTTGGCGGTGTAGACGCCGCGCTTGAACATGAAGGAGTCACGGGGCTTGGCCATCTCCTGCATGACCAGGGTCTTGGGGGCTTCGAGCGCCTTCAGTTTCTTCGTTGTGGCGGCGGACTCGGCGTTGAGCTTCTTCAGAATCGAATCACTTTCGGCCCGGTACTTGCGCAGGGCGGCCACCTGTTTCTTGTTTCGTTTGGCTGCCGGTGTCTTGACGATCTTGATGATGTCTTCCGAGATGTTGCCGGCCTTGGGATCGCCGGTCATCGCGGAGATCCGAACGCAGCCGGCATTGCGACCGCCACCGTATTGCTGGATCAACTTGACGGTGAAACGGGTGCCGCCGTCGAAGCTCACCGGTTGGTCGAAGATCGGGTTGAACCAGTGGGTGACACCAAACTTCGGCGAGATGGCCCAACCAGTCTTGGGATCGTCGTCCAGCAGTTGCTTCACCGGCCAGTTGCTCTGCGAAAAGTCGGCCGTTATATCAACGACTGTCAGATCGGCCTTTTCCTTTCCGGAAACGGAAGCGGCGGTGATCTTGAAGTCGTTGAGCACGACGTTCGGACGTTTGCCATTCCCACGTCCCGGCCCCTTGGCGGACAGGGAATCATGGGCCAGGAATTCGATACGGAGACCGGTGATGTCCTTGATGTCGGTCTCGACGGTGAGTTCATAGTTGTCCTTGTTCGGGACTGTGCCGGTGAAGAGGACCGACTTGTTCTCTAGGAATTCAAAGGTGGAACCGGCGGAGGATTTCACCTCGTGAATCTTGAGCGGGCGAAGTCGGGCGACCTCTTCGGACGTGGCCAGCAGGCTCTGCTCCCATGTGGCATTTCCCTTCGTCAATTCACGGTTTCGCTTCTTGATCTCCTGCTTTAGCGCAGCGGATTTTTCGTCCAGTTTCACCTTGGCCGCCGCCACATCGGGATCCGCGAGATCCAGGTAAATGCCTTTGAACTGAATCGAGCCGGGGGACTTCGGATTGGTGCGGTCGGCCTCCTGCCGAGTGGTGTTGAAGAAGGCGAACATGCCGTAGTAGTCCTTCTGCGTGAAAGGATCGTACTTGTGGTCGTGGCACTGCGAACATTCGAAGGTCGTGCCGAGCCAGACGGCGCCGAGGGTGTTCACCCGATCGAAGACCTGGTTGACGCGGGATTCCTCCGGTTCACTTCCGGCCTCCACGTTGATCGGCGTGCATTGATTGAAACCGGTGGCGATTTTCTGCGCTTCAGTGGCGTTGGGAATCAGGTCGCCGGCGAGTTGTTCGATGCTGAATTGGTCGTACGGCATGTCCTGATTGATCGCGTTCACCACCCAATCGCGGTAGGCCCAGATCTCGCGGAAATTGTCGCGCTGAAAACCGTGCGAATCCGCGTAACGCGCATAGTCGAGCCAGGGTTGCGCCCAGCGAACGCCAAATTCCTCGGACTTCAACAAGCGATCGACGAGGCGTTCGTAGGCCGTGCCGGATTCATCCTTGAGAAAGGCATCGATTTCCACCGTCGAGGGCGGCAGTCCGATCAGGTCGAGCGACAGGCGACGAATGAGCGCTCGCTTGCTCGCTTCGGGAGAAGGATTCAATCCCGCTGCTTCCTGCTTCGCGCCGATGAAGTTGTCGATCGCATTTCGAACCCATTTGGCATTCTTCAATTTAGGCAACGCGACCTGGGGAGGCTTTACGTAGGCCCAATGTTTCGGCGCCTCGAACGAGTCGGGCCAAACCGCGCCGGCATTGATCCATTGGCGAACGATTTCAATCTCACGTCCTTTAAGTAGATCGCCGCGATTGGGCATCACGTCGTCGTGCTCCTTTGGCAGATTGATGCGCCGAAAGAGTTCGCTCTCGGTCGCGTCGCCAGCCGTGACCACTTCGCTCTTCATCAAGTCCGCCTTGCGATCCAGACGCAGGCCGCCCTTTTGATCCTGGCTTCCGTGGCATTCGAGACAGGAACGTTGCAAAATGGGGAACACGTCCCGGCCAAATCGAATCTCCCGGGCGACACCTGAGATGGTGGGAACCAACAGAAATACCAAGGCAATCCGCAATCGCATGTGTTTTTTGACGGTCATCGTGAGCGCGTTATTTTCCACGAATTACGCCCCTACGCAATGATTGCCATGAGCCCGCCGCGCGAATGGCTTGGCGCGAAGAACGGTCCGAAGAAGTGATTGAATCGAGGCGCCATCGCCCTATGGTGCGCGCCGCATGAAACGATTCATCCTGACTCTCTGCTGTTCTCTCGCCCTTACCGTCTGCGGTGGCGAAAAAGGCAAAATCCTGCTCTCGGACGATTTCGAGCGAACCGAAAAGGACGATTCCAAGGAACAGGTCGGCAATGACTGGAGCACCAACAGTCGCTCCCGTGCCAAGGGAGAAAAACAGGTGGACCTCAAGGATGGCGCCCTGCACATCACCCGCGCAGAGGTCGCTGACCATGGCGTGTCCGTGGTTCACGAAGTGGCCTTTCGCGACGCGACGATTCGTCTGCGCTTCAAGTTGCGTCCCCAGGATGACCTCGGCATCAACATCGCCGACATGAAGGAAAAATCCGTGCACGCCGGCCACATTTGCATGGCACGAATCCGCCCCAAGAAAGTCGAGATCACCGACCTCAAGACCGGCCGCATGAAGAAGGAACTCCGCGACGCCCGCAAGGCCGGCAAGAAAGTCACCGCCGCACAGCAGAAGGAGATTAAGAGCAAATCAAAGTATTTCGACACCGACCTTGCGCCGAACAAGTGGCATCAACTTGAGGTTCAGATCAAAGGCGAGCGCATGCAGGTCAGCATCAACGACAAACTGGTCGGCGCTTTTTCCTCCCCGGGCATCGGTCACGCCACTAAGAGCCGCCTCCGCCTTGCGGTCGGAAAGCAGGCGTGGGTCGACGATGTGAAGATCTGGAGCAAAGACTGACCCACATTCAAGGGGTCAGTTCCAGAGGTTCCGGAAGCCTCTGATTATTCGAACCACGGACTCTCTCGACCAACTTGGACAATCACGGGTCGATGGTCTGAAAGGGTTGAAGGCAGCTTGATGTTTTTTGCAATGACCCAGTCCTTGGATACGATCACCCAATCCAGGGCGAGGTTGGGGTCGGAGCTGGGATAGGTCGCCTCATGAACCGTTGGATCCCGGTTGTGACGACGATGCGTCGAGGAGAACAGGTCCAAGGCTGTTGCTGCATCCGCGCCCGGTTCACAATTGAAATCCCCCGCGAGTACCACTGGCAACGATGCGTCGTTCATGTGTTCCAGTAGGGCCTTCGCCGAGCCGATGCGGGTGGCGGTGTCTTCAGGATCCAGATGGACCGCTCCGATGCGAATCTCGCTACCATCGCGCAGGACGACGGTGCAAAACACGCCGTGTTTCACTCCCAATAAAGCACGTTGTAGCCGGCGGTGACTTGGGTATTTGACCAGCTCAGCGATCGTCTCGCCAACGCGGTCGCAGTTGGATTGTGGTGAATCGTGATGGTCCCTGATCGGAACAGCGTGCGCGAACCCGCTACCCAGCCAATTGCCAACCCAACCAGGAAACACAGTCCCAATGCCCAACGACGTCGGAGATTCGAGGCCGAGATCGGCGTTTCCGAGCGGTCTGTTGTGTCCCCAGATTCCACGCCGGAATTCTGGCTCGCTACTCTTTCGAAAGCGAGAAGTAGAACGAGGTGCCGTGGCCCATCTGACTTTCCACCCACATCTCGCCTCCGTGCGATTGCACGATGTGTTTCACGATGGCGAGACCAAGACCCGTCCCGCCTTGTTCGCGCGAGCGCGCCTTGTCGACCCGGAAGAAACGTTCGAACAAACGTTCCTGCGCCTCATCCGGAATGCCCGGACCGTCGTCTTCCACACGGACTTCCACCCGGCCGTTTTGTCCCTCATCGGCCGTCACGCGGACATCGCCCGCCTCGCGACCATACTTGATGCCGTTGTCCAAGAGATTGAACAGCACCTGCTCCAAGCGATCCGAATCCGCCTGCACGACCAGGTCATCGGAAACGGAGTTGATCAAATCGATCTCCTTCTCGGCCGCCCGCTTGGACAAATCATCGCAGACCCGATCCACCGCTTCCCTCAATCGCGTCGGCTGCATATTCATCATCAAGGTCCCTGATTCGAGATGCGACAAGGTCAGCAAATCCTCGATCAGGAAAGTGAGTCGATCGGCATGCTTGTCGATTGTGTGCAGAAACTTGTCGCGCAATTCCGCCTCTTCCTTCGCTCCGTCGATCAACGTCTCCACGTAGCCCTTGATCAGCGATAAGGGCGTGCGCAATTCGTGGCTTACGTTGGCCACGAATTCGCGGCGCGTGTTCTCCAGTTCCTTCACCCGAGTGATGTCATGAAACACGAGAATCATGCCGCGCCGACCACCTTTGCCATCGAGCACGACCGCGGAATTGACCTGCAACACGCGTTGGTCAATCGCCGGCAGTTCCATCTCGTGACCCTGCACCACGCTGTCGATCAGTGTCCGATTGTAGACTTCCTGGATCTCGTGAAAGCGCACGGCCTCCATCAACGAACGTCCCTTCAGGTTCTGGCGCAGGTTGAACTGATCCTCAAAAGCTTCATTCGTCAGCCGCACGTTGCCGTCCGCGTCCAGGAGCAACAGACCTTCGATCATGGAATTGAACATCGCCTGCTGTTCCGCCGTGAAGTTGGAGAGCTTCCATTCCACCCGTTTCCGGGCTTCATCCCCTTCGCGTTTCAGCCGCTCCATCTCGCGCAACAATCGTGCCCGATCACGCCGCCACCCAAACAGCAGCGCAATCGCGATTAATGAGGCAGTGATGGCGAACGTCGGCCACATAACGAAAAAGTGCTGATTTGCCCGTCGGGCGTCAACGCTTCCCGGCCGTCTCCTCCGTGCGGAGATCAGGTCGCCCGAAAGCGATACCCAACGCCGCGCACCGTGTCGAGATACTTGGCCGCCTCGTCCAGCTTCTCGCGCAGACGGCGCATGTGTGTGTCAACCGTGCGGGTATCAATCAGGCTGTCGTATTCCCAGACGTCCTTGAGCAATTGATCCCGCGATTGGACGCGACCGCGACGTGACGCCAGCACGTGAAGCAATTTGAACTCTGTGGCCGTCAGCTCGACAACCTCACCCTGCACACTTACCGAGTGTGCGGGAACGTCGATCACCAGGTCCCCGAAATCCATGACCGAGTTCTTCTCCTCAGCACCTTGTTGGCGACGTAAAAGATTCTTCACGCGCAACACCAGCTCGCGTGGACTGAAGGGCTTGGTCACGTAATCATCCGCCCCCAGTTCCAAGCCGAGAATACGATCAATTTCCGCTGCCCGAGCGGTGAGCATGATGATGGGAATTCCCGAAGTCGCCGCGTCCCGACGCAAAAGTTTGCACACCTCCAGTCCATCGATCTCCGGCAACATCACGTCGAGCAGGATCAAGTCGGGACAATAAGTGCGGGCCTTCTTCAATGCTTCCTCACCGTCCGCCGCGGTGATCACGTCAAAACCGGCGTTGGACAGGTTGAACTGCACCAGGTCGACTGCGTCAGGCTCGTCGTCGACCACGAGAATTTTCTGTGCCATGCCTAGCGAGGTTGCCACTGGCGACCTTTTCCCACAACGACGTCCAGGTGACAAGAATGTTACAATGAAGTTACGCCCAACACTTTGTTACACGCTCGGAGGGTCCGATTCTCAAGTCAAATCGCCGTATTTTTCTGCAGATCACGCAGGGTCGAATACTTCGATAGCTCCCCGCCAACGCCGCGTAATCTTCGCGCTCCCGTAACGCGTCGCTCGCCAAACCGATCTCGGAATCTCGCAAACACCCCCTCCACGAACTCTCTCGAACCGAACGCCAGTCCATCCGAAAAGTATCTCCACCGAAGCCGTAGCAGGTCGCCCATTGCCACCTCGCCTCCGCTCTTCAAAACGGCCTGGATTTGCTTCTCCGTCAAAGCTCGTTTATCCGGCCTCGAATCCCCCCCGGCATAGACGATCATGATTTGCCGATACTCCGCAGCCGCTTCCCGCCACGAACGTTCCTCGCAAAGAC
>JBMYQZ010000095.1:0-11992 GCA_049601855.1 Limisphaerales bacterium
GGAATTTGTACAAGCCCGATCTTTGGCTTTTTCAAGTTTTCGAACACGCCCTAGTCTCAGTTCGTCCTGAAGGCGGCGGCCGTTTTCGACCGCCGCCTTCTTCTTTTATTGGATATCGTTCGCAGCCAAAGAAGTCTATGGGACAGGAAACAGTCATGGGGGCACAGATGATGTGCAGTTTTGGGGTGGCACCGAGTGTGTTGTCACCTATTCCGAAGGGGCCTCCGGTGATGGCGGGAGAGCTGACGGCGGTGATGTTCAACAACTTCCCGGCACTGACCAATTCCTCCAAGTGCATGTGCTGCTGGGCGGGAGTGATATCGATCGCTACGCCGGGGCCGTTCACGGTCGAGGTGCCGTGATCTACCGGCGGCGTGACCATCGGCGGTCGTCCGTTTTTTTGTGGCAAGTCTCCCGAGGTTTTTTCATGCTGCGGCCATGATGCAGATGAAAAAGGCAGTCGGCGCAGCGTTACTCGCCCTCGCCCTGGTGATGGGTTCCAACGGCTTGGCCGCGGAGAAGGCGAAGGAAACGGCATTGGCGGACGGCATGTACGCCGAGATCGACACCTCCAAGGGCAAGATCCTTCTACAGCTCGAATTCGAAAAGACACCGATGACGGTGGCCAACTTCGTGGGGCTCGCAGAAGGCACCAAGCATTACAACAAGGGTGGCGGCGCCCCGACCAAGCAGGACAAGCCCTACTACGACGGCCTCAAATTTCACCGCGTCATTGCGGACTTCATGGTCCAGGGCGGTTGCCCCCTGGGCACCGGCAGCGGCGGTCCCGGATACAATTTTCACGACGAGACGGTCAAGTCGCTCACCCACAAGGGCCCCGGCATTCTTTCTATGGCCAACTCCGATCGACAAAAAGATGCCTGGTCCAACAGTGGCAAATCCAATGGCAGTCAGTTTTTCATCACGCACAAGGCAACGCCTTGGCTCGATGGCAAACACACCGTTTTCGGCCACGTCGTTACCGGTCAGGATATCGTCGACAAGATCGCCAAGGACGACTTGATCAAGACCGTGAAGATCATCCGCAAGGGCGCCCAGGCAGAGGCCTTCAAAGGCGGTGAGGATCACTTCAAACTGATCCAGCTTGAAAAGGAATTCGGGGCCAAGGCCAACAAGACCACAAGCGGCATGACCTACTTCGTGCTCCAGCAGGGCGAAGGTGACAAGCCGGCCAAGGGCAACACCGTGAAGGTGACTTACACCGGCAAGTTGCAGAACGGCCGGGTGTTCGATTCTTCCAAGAATTGGGGCAAGCCGCTCGAGTTCCCCGTCGGCGTTGGTCGCGTTATCAAGGGCTGGGACGAGACCGTGCTCGACATGAAGAAAGGCGAGAAGCGTGTCATCATCCTCCCGCCTGGTCTCGCCTACGGCGACGTGGGTGTGAAGGGCCACATTCCGCCGGGAGCCACGCTGACCTTCGAGCTTGAGCTGGTGGATTTCTAAACGACGCACCAGTTGATTTTGCGAGGCGCGACCAAGGTCGCGCCTTTTTTTGTCGCGTGACATTCGACATACTCCGCGCATGTCCGAACGGTACCAGGCGTGGTTGCTGCGAGCAGTGTTGCTGCTGATACCTTTCGTCGTCTTCTTTCCGACTCTCGAGGCGGGTTTTCTCAATTGGGACGACGACGTCAACGTCTTCGAGAATCCTCACGTCCAAGGACTTACCGCCGAGAATCTCAAGTGGATGTTCACCGACTTTAGTCACGCCATCCGCTACAAGCCGCTCTCTTGGCTCGGCTGGGCGATCGTCCACGAGTTGTTCGGCTTGAACCCCTTCGGCTTTCACTTCGCCAACGTCCTGGTCCATTGCGTGAACACGCTCCTGCTCTTTGCGGTCATGCGACGCCTCGTCCGTTTGGCCTTGAGCGACGCGAACGAATCAGATGGCTTCATTTCCATGGTGTGCATGTTCGGTGCCCTCCTGTGGGCGCTGCATCCCATGCGTGTCGAACCGGTGGCTTGGATCAGCTCGGATACCAGACTGCCGTATCTTGGCTCTTGATCGCCACCCTGCTCTACTTGCGAGCGCAGGACGGAGCCATCGCGGATTCCACCCGACTTATCAGCTATTGGCTGGCAGTCGTGGCGTATGCCTTGGCCACGATCACCTATCCGATTGTGCTCGGGTTTCCGGCTCTATTGATCGCCGTGGATTTCTTTCCAATGCGCCGTTTCACCTTGGACGGGCGTTTGAGGTTGATAAGCGAGCCCGGCCGCAAAGCGTGGATGAGCAAGATTCCTTTCATACTCATCGCTGCCAGCATGGTCGCCTTTACTCTGTATGGCCGCTATCGCTTCACGGAATATTGGATCAAACCCGCCGAGATGGAGGACTTTGGTCTCGGTGCCCGGGGAATGCAGGCGGCCTACGTCTGGGCTTACTACGTCTGGAAACCGCTGCTGCCTACCGATCTCAGCCCGGTCTACACGACCCTCATTTGGAATGAACCGCTCGACCTTCCCTTCGTGGCCAGCCTCCTGCTCGTCGTCGGAATTTCAGCCGTGCTTATTCTAGGATGGCGCCGCTGGCCCGCGGTTCTCGCGATTTGGATCGCCCATATCGGATTGTTGATCCCCATGCTCGGGTTGACGGAACGGCCGCACTACACCCATGACCGTTACGGCATCATCAATGGTGCTCTTTGGCCGATGTTGCTGGTGGCCCTAGCCATCCATCCTCGATCACGTCTCACTTTTCGCAAATGGGCTCCCATTTTCGGCATCGGCCTGCTCGTCATCTGCGGCGCCATAAGTTTCCGTCAGACCCACATCTGGAAAAACGACATCCGCTTTTTCTCCCACATGTCCGCCAATCTTGGAGCCAATCAGTATCGAAATCTGGCCCAGATGAATCTCGGTGAAGCCCTCATGACCGCCGGACGCGACGAGGAAGCCGTTGCCTGCTTCGAAGTGGCCGCCGAGCGAAACGTCCTCTGGATCTCACCATTCGATTTTCAACGCCTCGCGCTCAGCCACGGATCCGCCCTGCTCAATTTGGAACGTTGGCCGGAAGCCGAAGCCAAGTTCCGGGAAATCCTCGCAGCCAACCCCGAACACGTCCCGGCCCGTAACAACGTCGCCCTCGCCCTCTGGAAGAGCGGAAACCTTGCCGAAGCCATCATCGAACTTCAAACGGTGATCACCCAGCGCCCCGATCACCCGGAAGGCCACCTCAATCTCGCCTCCCTCCTCATCGAAGCCGGCCGCGGTCCCGATGCCATCCCCCACCTGGAACAAGCCCGTGCTCTCGGTGCCGACCCTGAGGTCATTGCGACCAAACTCAACGACCTGCAGCGGCAATAACCCAAGAATCCGACCAGAAACCAACGTTCCGAATCCAAACAGCTTACCCGCCATACTATCCGACATCGTAGTCACGGCCGTCTGGACCGAAACGAACGGGAACTCAGTCGCTCAGCTGTCAGAAGGGGGAGCTTTTGGTCGAATGTCGACATACAACATCGACGGCACGCAGGTAACAAACCGCACCAACAGCGAAATCAGCGAATAACCGACGGCCGCTTCTGCACTGTTCCCAAGGTGAGTCAGAAACCAGACGTTCAATCCCTCTCGAACGCCGAGCCCGTTTGGCGTGATCGGCGCCAGCATCGCCGTGGCGGCTACCAAATAGAGAAAACTCATCTGCCAGAAACTCACTTTGATGCCCAGCGCCGTGGCGAACCAGTATTCCGCCGCCACAAAACACAAGTGCGCCAACAACGAAAGTACGACTGCGTGCAGCCAATCAAACCGACTCGCTTGGCGAAGCTTCTCCAGGGTCGTGTCCAACGGCTCCACTTCATCCGCTTCGCTGAAGAACCGTTGGTAGAGCCGCACAAGTTTCGCCTTTCCACGATCCCCGGTCAGGAATCGCCAGAGAAAAACCAGAATCACGCTCAACAATAGAACTGTGACCACGGATACCGCGACCGAGCGGGTTCCGATCGCGATGCCGTCGGGCAACGTTACCCCGCCCATCACGGTCAAGCCGATCAACGGCACGAACGCCAACGAACCCAGCAAACGATCCAGAATCAGGCTGAGTCCGGCCGCCGCCTTGGATACATCCTTGGACTGAACCAGATACCAGCGCCCGAGATCACCGCCAATCGAGGTCGGCAGGAGGAAATTCAGCAGCGTGCCCGCCAGCGTCCAGACAAACAGGTGGAACGTCGAAATCGTCTTCGCACACATCACCAGCAGCGACTGCCACCGCAGCGTGCGCAGGAAATACATCACAAACACAGCCAGCATCCCCGCCACCACCTTCATTGGATCAGCCTGCCCCATCAACAGCAACACCTTGCGTGGTTCCGCAATCACAAACATCACCGCGATGGCCAGAACGGCCAGCAGTGTTCGCAGACTCCATGCTTTGGATTTCTTCGCCATGTTGCGGCCACGCATGGTCACGAGCCGGTCGTCTCGTGGCAACCGATTTTGTGACTGCCGGCCCCGGTCAACTTCGGTAAACAAGGGGCATGCAGAAATCGAACTTCGCTGGCTTGACCATCTTGGTGCTTGAGGACGAGGTATTGATGCGCAAGCAGATCACGGCCGGCCTCGAACGCATTGGCATGGACGTCACCGGTGTCGGCAACCTGGCCGCCGCCCGCCAAATGGTCGCGGAGATGAGTTTTGACTTCGCCTTGATGGACGTGAATCTGCCCGACGGTTGCAGCCTCGATCTGCTACGGGAGAACATCTACCCAAGAAACACCGGAATCGTGATCATGACCGGTGACAGCGGCATCGAGGGCGCGGTGGAAGCCATGAAGCTTGGCGCCTTGGATTATCTGACCAAGCCGTTCGACGTCGGCGAATTGCCAATGGTCTTGGGTCGCGCCTTGAAGGCCCGCCAAACCAAACGCGCCGAAGAACACAAGCGTGAGGAGAAAGGTGATGACGAAGGGCTCTTTTTTGGCGACGCCTTGTCCGCTGTTCGTGAGCGACTCGATCGGATCATCAAGGCGGACGAACGTCTGGGCACAGAACTCCCACCCGTGTTGATCGTCGGAGAGACCGGCACTGGCAAGACCACGATCGCGCGTTGGTTGCACAACAACGGACCCCGCTCCGGACAGGAACTGATTGACGTCAATTGCTCGGCGCTCCCCGAGTCCTTGGCGGAATCCGAGCTGTTTGGCCACGAAAAGGGGGCCTTCACCGACGCCAAGGCCGGTCGCATGGGTCTGTTTGAAGCCGCCAGTGGCGGCACTCTGTTCCTCGATGAATTACCGAGCCTCTCGATGGGTCTTCAAGCGAAAGTCTTGAAGGCCTTGGAAGATGGCAAGATCCGCCGGGTCGGCGGCACCAAGGAAATCCCCATCGACACTCGGGTAATCGCAGCGACCAATCTCGATCTCAAGGAAGCCATCGCTGATGGTCAGTTTCGCGAAGACCTCTATCATCGACTCGATCTTTACCGCATCCAGATTCCGCCGTTGCGTGGACGTGGCGAGGACATCGTCAAGCTCGCCGAACAATACGTGACTCGACTTTGCCAGCGCCACCGCCTCCCGGTGAAGAAAATCACCCCCAAAGGCCGGGAATGTATTCTGGGTTACGAATGGAAGGGCAATGTCCGCGAATTGGCCCACGAACTCGAACGCTCGATCGTCTTCGAGGACGAGGAAGAATTGAGCTTCGGACACCTTGTGGGCGGCGGCGCAATGCCCGGCAGCGATGACCCGAACGATTGGCTTCGCACCGGTTTCAGCTATCCAGAATCTGGATTCTCACTCGAAGAAGCGATCAATCGCCTTATCCAGCTCGCTCTTCATCAGTCCAACGACAACGTTTCCGCGGCCGCCCGCCTGCTCGGCGTAAGCCGTGACTACGTTCGCTACCGCCTCGAAGGAAAGAGCAAGCGCTGATGGCCACCCGATGATGGTCTGATTGCATGGAGCATCTGGTATCCGGTCTTATCGGAGACATTGTCGGTGGCCTCATCGTTCTGGTCGGATTCGCAATCGTTCTGAAAAAGATGTTTCGCTCCAACCCCGAGAACATTCTCTCCCTATCCGTCGAACGTTACGATCCATATCGAGACATCGAACTCCTCACCCCCGAGAAATGAGTCGGGGGAATTTGGATCCGTATCTTCAGGACTGAAGACACAGGTTGGGCAGCTATTGAACGCGGCCGAAGCGTTTTTCGAGGTCGGCCATGCTGAATTCAATCAGGGTTGGACGGCCATGGGGGCAGGTGTAGGGCATCTGGCAGGTACGAAGGTCGTTGACGAGATTTTCCAGTTCTTCGGGGGCAAGGGCGTCGTTGGCTTTGACGGCGTGGCGACAAACGGTCTTGGCAACGACATCTTCGCCCAGACGCAGATTGTTGACGGAATCGCCGGCAGCTTTCAATTGGTCGACGAGTTCGAGTGCGAATTGTCGCGGGTTGCCGGCTTTCACCATTGGTGGAAGGGCTTCCAACAAGAAAGTCTGGTCGCCGAATTCACTGAGTTCCACCCCAAGGCGGACAAGCGTGTCGAGGTGGGAACGAACAAATTCGGCGTCGCGGGCGGAGAGTTCGATGGTCTCAGGAAGAAGCAGGCGTTGGGAGGGGGCGTGTTCGCTCTTTTCGAGACGGGCGAGCATTTGCTCGAAGAGAATGCGTTCGTGGGCAGCGTGTTGATCCATCAGCACCATGCCGCGATCAGATTCGAGGACGACATACAGGCGTTTGATTACGCCAATCAGGCGTAGGGGGACAGCGAGCAAGGGGGTTGGAACCAACGGCGGGATCGTCGTCTGGTTCTCTATCGCCGGAGGTTGCGATTCGGCGGGCTGCCCTTTGGAGAAGCCGATGGGAAGAGCGTCTTGGCGGACGGGCCAATCCTTTGGCTCACTACGGCTGCCAAACAAATCGGGTACCGGCGGCGCGGCGGCAGGCTCTGGCGTTGCCACCTCGGTCACCGGTGAATTCAAGGCGGATACGGCCGGAGCAGATTCAAAGTTGGTGCCGGCGTGAAATTCGAGCAGCGCGGCGCGAACAGCTTCCATCACGAATTGGCGGACCTGGCGTTCGCGATGGAATTTAACCTCGCGTTTGGCGGGGTGGATATTGACGTCCACCTGCCCCGTGTCTAGTTCCAGAAACAGGCAGCACACGGGGTAGCGACCTTTCATCAACGAGGTATGGAATCCTTCAATAAGGGCGCCATTGAGGCTACGATTCTCGATCGGGCGACGATTCACGAACAGGTTCTGGTCAGAGCGGGTGGATCTTGAGACACCGGGCGCTCCAATGAATCCCCAGACCCGGATGTTCTTGATCTCCACCTCTGAAATCACCTGGTCGCCTTCGCGGTGTTGGGTCTTCACCTCATAGTGTCCACTGCGATCGAGCGACAATAGTTTCAGGTCCGCTCCGTGCAGGGAACGGATGCGTTCGCGCAGGCGATCGAAGGCGTCGCCCTTGGTGGCAGCGGGAAGTTGCAGACTGGTGCGTCCGTTCTGAATCAGCGTAAAGGCAATGTGAGGATGGGCGAGCGCAGCGAGATTGAGGTAGTGCGCGATGTGGGCGCGCTCGGTTTCCTCCGTGCGGAGAAATTTGCGACGCGCGGGAATGTTGAAGAAAAGATTGCGCACCTCGATGGTGGTACCGGGAGCACACCCCGACGATTTTACCGCAACCATCTTTCCGCCATTGACGATGACTTCCGTGCCTTCGAGGTCATCTGCCGGTCGGGATGAGAGGGTGAAACGGCTGACGCTGGCGATACTGGGCAGCGCCTCGCCGCGAAAACCCATCGTCGAAATTTCGTAAAGGTCGTCTGCCTTCTGGATCTTGCTCGTCGCGTGCCGTTCGAGGCACATCAGGGCGTCGTCCTTGTTCATGCCGACGCCGTCGTCGGTGATTCGGATGAGGCTGCGTCCGCCGGCCTGGATCTCGACAGTGATGCGGTTGGACTCCGCATCGAGGCTGTTTTCGACGAGTTCCTTCACCACGCTGGCGGGTCGCTCGATCACCTCACCAGCGGCGATCTGGTTGGCAACTTGTTCGGACAGCAGGCGAATGCGGTTCATGCGTGCGGCGACACTAACGGACCGGGAGGCAAAGAGGGAAGCGCTCAGGAATGCGACGGCTGGGGCAGCGTAAAGAAGAACTGGGCGCCATGCCCTTCCTTGGATTCGGCCCAGATCTCGCCGCCATGATCGTTGACAATCTTCTTGCAGATCGACAGGCCCAGACCAGTGCCGTGGGCTTTGCCGTGCGTGGCGAAGGGTTCGAAGAGCTGGGTTGCAATCTCGGAAGCAATCCCGGGACCGCTATCGCGAATCTCGGTCAAGATACAATCGCCATCCTTCTTCGTCTTGATGCGAATCGGGCCGCCTTTGCGCATTTCGTCGGCCGCGTTATTGATGAGATTGTAGAACAAATGGCTGACACGCTGGGTATCGATTCGCGCGTCGATCACCGGGTCAGTGCTTTCGAAAAACACATCGATCTTCTTTTCCTTGAGGTCCGGCTGAACGTCGGCGACGAGTTCCTGTACGTATTCGACGTAGTTCACCGCATTGGGAACCAGCCCCTGTGCCTCCCCCCGGCTGAACTCCAGCAACTCATTCAACATGTTGGTCATTCGCCGGGTCTGGCGTTGAATACGGTCCAGCGATGACACCCGAGACTCCTCGTTGGACCAGTCAGCAACCGCCATCTCCGAGGCCAAGCCGATCACATTCAGAGGATTCTTGAAGTCGTGGACGATATTGCGCGCGAAACGCCCAATCACGGAAAGTTTTTCCGCCTGCAACACTTCGCCGATGTACTGCTCATTCGTCTTGCGAATACGGTGACTGAAAAACCGCAGCAATCGGATCATGGCCTCAGGATTGTTCTGCAGGATCCGGAAAAGTTCCTCGCGGCCGATAAAGTAGGCCTTTGTTTCCGTGCTGGCACGGGCGGTCGCTGATCGCGGGCCATCATCCAATACGGCCATTTCACCAAATATCTCACCCGGCCCCACCCGCGCAAATACCCGATAGTCGTCGTCACCGACCTTGGCGGAAATCTCCACCTGCCCGTCCTCCACGTGAAAGAAACCGTCACCGAGATCGCCTTGGGAAAAGATCACGTCTCCAGCACCATACGCGCGAAGTTCCGCAGTCTTCTGCAGATCTTGAAACTCCAGCGCGAAAAATCGACCCAGATTGACGGTATGCTCGAGGTCGGCCATTGGGAGCCCCAATTTAGAACATCAACGCCCAAGGTAAAGCCTTGATGTGCATAGGTATAGACAGATTTGGCCCCTAATTATGCGGGCCAAATGGGCGCTCGACATTTCCTGCCTCCCCGTGCCTAGAATTTCCGCCGATGTCCGGGTCATTGACACCAGCCGAGCAGGCGCAACTGCACCAGACGATCGACATGTTTCAGGTCATCGTCGAGTCGCAACCGCTCGACTATCAGTCTCTGGAGATTCTCAAGGAAGCCTACCTCAAGCTGAGCATGCAGCAGGAGGCCATCGACACGTCGAAAAAGATCGCCGAAGCCTACGTGCAACTCGGGCAGCTCTCGTCGGCGATCATGGAGTACGAAACGATCCTCCAGCAGTTCCCTGATGACACCTCGGTAAAGGAGGCGTTGGAGCAGATCGAGAGCAAGACGACAAGTTTCCAGGGCGCCGGTGGCGCGACGACGATGAGCACCACGCAGTCGTCGATGATTTCCGGAGCCGGGCTGGAGGCCGACCTGGATGATGGCAAACTCGCCATGAAACGCATCTTCGTGGATGGCAATCTCGTCACGGCCGATGATTTCAATCGTTTCTGGATTACCCCGACCGGCGGCGTACCTGGGCAAATTGAAGAGCCTTTTCTGAAAACGCTGTCCGAAAAGGGCGGCGTGTCGATCGATGATTCCTCCAGGCTGGTTCTTGCCAAGGCGAAGTGTGGGTTCATCCCGATCGACCGGTACGAAATTGATGCGGACTTCGCCCGCAGTTTTCCCAAGGAAGTCTGCCAGAAATGGTGCGTCCTGCCCTTTGACCGGATGAGCAAGACCGTGATGATTGCCACTGCCAATCCCTTCAACAAGCAGGCGACCAAGGAACTGAAGCCGCACACGCAATTGCGGATCCTTTGGTATTACACAGCGCCGGCCGAGTTGATCAAGATCATCAAAAAGATTTACCGCTGACCCGAACTGCCATGACGCCCGTCAAATCATTTGGTGAACGCATCGCCGACGCGCTGATCGAGGACAAGCTCCTCACCACCGCGCAGGTCGAGGAGTTGTTGGCGCAGCAGAAGAAGGAAGGCACGCGTCTGCTGAAACTGTTGGTCGACAAGGCCTACGTGAGCGACACGGACATGGTCGTCGCGATGGGCCGGGTGTTGAACGTGCCGCCAGTGAACCTCAATCGCATCACCGTCCCGCCCGAGGTGGCTGGATTTGTGCCGAAGGAGATGGCGTTGAATTTCAAGGTCGTGCCGGTGTCCCGCGTGGGAAATCAGCTGCACCTGGCCATGGCCGACCCCTTGAACGTGCTCGCTCTCGACGATGTGAGGCGCGTCGCCAAGCTCGAGGTCGTGCCGATGATCGCACCGGAAAAGGCGATTATCGAAAAGATCAACACGCTCGATGCCGCCCGCTCAGGCAGCATGGAGGACATCATCAAGCAACAGGAAGAGCTCGACGTCGAAGAAGCCGAGCTGCTGCAGGAATCGAGCGACGCGATCGATGTCGATGAACTTGCCGCCGCCGGCGAAGACGCGCCGGTGATCAAGCTCGCCAACATGATGCTCGTGCAGGCCATTCGCGATCGCGCGAGTGACATTCACGTCGAACCGTTCGAAAACGAGGTGAAGCTTCGCTACCGCATCGACGGCGCCTTGATGGAAATCCCCGCGCCGCCCAAGAACATGCAACTGGCGCTCACTTCGCGTCTGAAGATCATGTCCAACCTGGACATCGCCGAACGCCGTCTCCCGCAGGACGGCCGCATGCGCATGCGAGTGGCCGGTCGCGACATCGACCTGCGCGTTTCCTTTCTCCCGACCGTCAATGGCGAGAAATGCGTCATGCGCGTGCTCGACAAGTCGAACTTGAATGCCGACCTGCGCAACTTGGGCATGGACGAGGTGACGTTTGGCCGCTTCGAGAAGGCGATTGAGTCACCGCATGGATTGATGCTCGTCACCGGCCCGACCGGTTCGGGCAAGACGACCACGCTCTACTCCGTGTTGAACGAGCTCAACACGCCAACCAAGAACATCATCACGGTGGAGGACCCGGTGGAATTTCAGATGCAAGGCATCAACCAGGTCCCGGTAAGAAAGGAGATCGGGCTCACATTTGCGACCGCGCTGCGCTCCATTCTGCGGCAAGACCCGGACATCATCATGATCGGTGAGATCCGCGACGAAGAGACCGCCGAGATCGCGGTGGAATCCGCACTCACCGGTCACCAGGTGCTGTCCACCATGCACTGTAACGACGCGCCCGGTGCCGTTTCGCGTCTGGATGACATGGGCATCGCCCCCTTCCTGATATCTTCCTCGGTCATTCTCGCCTGCGCGCAACGACTCATGCGCCGCGTCTGCCCCTCGTGCAAGGAGCCGTATTCGCCCTTGCCCGAGGTTTTCCAGCAGGTTGAAGTGGAGCCAAAATCGTTCACCGGTGGCACACTGGTTCGCGGTTCCGGTTGCGAACGTTGCAAGAACACGGGCTACTCCGGTCGTGTCGCCATCATCGAAGCCATGCAAATCAGCGACGAAATTCGCAAATTGATCATCCAACGTGCGCCGGCCTCCGACATTGGGAAGATCGCCGTCGAGCAGGGCATGCAGACACTTCGGGAAGTGGCGCTCGACAAAGTTCGGATGGGTATTTCGACCTTTGAACAGGTGGTGGACGTCACCTCCTCCCACTGATCCATGCTCTCCGTCGAAGAGGCCGTCGAGCGCATCCAATCCGCGCTCACTCCCCTACCCTCACAGACCGTTTCTACCGGCGAAGCCTG
>JBMYQZ010000096.1:0-11980 GCA_049601855.1 Limisphaerales bacterium
CCCACCACCAGAGATACATGTAGAGTCCCTTGTCCGCGGCATTCATCGGCACGCTGGAACCGGTGGCGAACTGGTAGGTCGGCAGGTTCATCGCGTTGGTACTGACGTTCTCCAGACGTAGGGTGACATCGACGAGGTAATTGGTCGAAGGAGTGAACTCCTTGACCACCCGGAAACCGTTGGCGTAGCTCTTCTCAGCGTAGACGGTGTTGTTGGTCTTCGTGAGGGTGAAGGGCGTTTTATGGTCAATGGCGCCGTCAATGTGCAGCGCGCCGATCGGGATGTCGGACGGCGCGTTCATGGTCACGACCGCGTTGGTGTCCTGGCCTTCCTTCGGGCAGACGTAGAGTGGGTAATCTTTCAATTCGGCCGTCTTCAGGCCGCCGCCAATGGAGGTGAAAGTGTACTTCGAGAATTCGGTCTCCAAGGTGATCAGCTCTTCCTTGACTGACGGTTGGACGGGAACGACCGGGGTGGTCGGAGAGACCGGAGAGGGAGCGTTGGTGTTCCCGGCGGGCACAACTGCGGTGGGCGAGTTCGTGCCAAAAGTTCCCGGTGCCACGGCGTTGGTATCGACCGGGTTGTTGGTGCCTTCGGCGGCGAGCTTGGCCTCGCGAGCCTTGCGCTTGAGTTCCTCGACCTTCTTGGGGTCGACCGGATAAACCTTGTCCATCAACGGTCGCCAGGCGAGCAGGGTGACGAACGCAATGATAAGGACGATGATTGTGGTGCGGTCCATGAATTCAGTGGTTAAGGAGTTTTACGTCGGGAACAGGATCACAACCGCATCCGCCCCAGGGGCTGCAACGGCAGATGCGACGAAAGGAGAGCCAACCTCCACGCAGGGCTCCGTGCCCCTTGATGGCGTCGATGGCGTAAACCGAGCAACTCGGCGTGAATCGACATTGATCGCCAAAGACCGCCGTCAACAGCGGCGAGAGCGTCCACTGGTAAAGGCGGACGCAGACAATCATGAGATACGATAGCGGATTCACTCGTTGGGTTTCTGCTGCTGGGCAATAACTCCTGCTTGGGAAGCCAGTTTCAAAAACACTCTTTCAACGTCAGCCAATTTCTTTTCGGCAATCGATCGGCGCGCGATCAACACCATTTCCAGTGGCTCGACAAATTCGTTTTGATGGAGTCGGAACACCTCGCGCATCAAGCGCCTGGCCCGGCTGCGGATGACGGCATTTCCAATTCGCTTCGAGGTCACCACCCCGAGACGCGAAACACCGCCCTCCTCACGCTTGATCCAATTCAGGATCAGGCAACCACGAACCAACCGTTCGCCCTGATTCTTAATCCGGGCGAAGTCGTTACTACTCCGGAGGCGCTTGTCACGCCCCAGGGTCAAACGACCTGAAGGGGCGTCCGACACGGCAGAATCAGACGACGGTCAGGCGCTTCTTACCCATGGCCCGGCGCTTCTTGAGGATGGCCTTGCCAGCCTTGGTGCTGTTGAGGGAGCGGAAGCCGTGTTGCCGTTTGCGGCTGATCTTCGACGGTTGATAAGTACGTTTCATAAGGCAAATTTCAAAAAATACGCGGCCCGCGGGCCGCAGTTCATTCTCCGCCAAAAAGCGGACCGGGGAGAGTAGCAGCGGCCGAATTGATGTCAACCGCCGGTTTGATGGACCGGAGGCTGAAAAACGCCGAAAAATGGGCCGTTTCCTACTTGGCGTAGCCCTTTTCGCGGAACCAGTCCACGGCGTCCTGCAATGCCTGTGAGGGCGGGGTTTGCGGCATACCGAGTTCCGATATGGCCTTGGACGGGTTGAAGAACATCTTGTACTTGGCCATACGAACGCCGGCGATCGGGGCTTTCGGCTCCTTCTTGGTGATTTTGGCCATCGCCTCGTTCACCTGCGCGGCGGACCAGGCGATGAAGTAAGGGATCTTGATCCGAGGGGCGCGGACGCCGGTGAGTTTCTCCAACTCGGCGAAGGCGTCTTTCATGGCCCAATTGCCTTCGGCGTTTCCAAGAATGTAGCGCTCACCGATCTTGCCCTTTTCCGCAGCGAGGACGTGACCCGCGGCGACATCGCGGACGTGAACCCAGTTGAGACCCGTGTCGAGGTAGGCGGGCATCTGCCGATTGAGGAAATCCACGATGACTTTGCCCGTGGGCGTCGGTTTCACGTCTCGCGGGCCTATCGGAGCGCTGGGATTGACGATAATCACCGGCATGCCCTGGTCGGCCAACTCACGCGCCACCATCTCGGCCTTCCACTTCGAAAGCTTGTAGTGGTTGCTCATCTGCTTCTCAGAGACCGGGGTTTCCTCGTTGGTGGGTGTCACGTGACCGTGAACGGCCTTGGGTAAACCGATGCAACCGACCGTGCTGGTGTAGACGATCCGCGAGACGCCCGCTTCGTGCGCGGCCTCGATGGTGTTGCGCGTGCCGTCCACATTGGCTTGGTACATCGGACCGTAGTCCGGCAGCCAAAGGTGGTAGCTGGCCGCGACATGAAAGCACCAATCGCAATCCTGCATGGCCTCCTTCAAGAGCGTCTTGTCGCTGAGATCGCCAGGAATCTTCTCGTAGTGCGTGCCTTCCAATCCCCGCAAATCCGCATTGGCGCGCAAGAGGCAGCGCACTTCATGTCCGCGTGCGTTCAGCTCATGAACCAGGTTCGCCCCCACAAAACCCGATCCGCCGGTGACAAAACATTTCATCGAAAGCGCGGAGGATGCGAACACTCTTTCGGGGTGTCGAGACCCGACTGCTGGCTTCACCTGCGGCGGCGGGGTTTGCTACGCTGCGGACATGTCACGCGCCCGCCAACTGTTGCAACGCCATGGGCGCTGGCCGTTGGCGTTGGTCGCCACGGTGCTGGGGCTGTTGGCCTGCGAAGGAATCATGCGTGGTATCGGATTGGCTCCGCCAGTGCACGCGATCTGGCTGAATGACGAGGGATCATTTTATCGGCGGTCGACGAACCCGATCCTGGGCTACGAGATCCGCCCAGAATTCTCGCGTGAGACGCGGCGGGGAAGGGCTTCCTCCAATGCCCACGGATTTCGCGATCGAGAACGTTCCCTCGCCAAGCCACCGGACGTGCGCCGCGTCATCATGTTGGGCGACTCCGTGGTGGAAGGGATCAGCTACGTCGATGATGAGAACACCCTGAGTCGACATTTGGAGAAACTCCATCCGGACGGGAAGACGGAGGTGCTCAACCTCGGTATCTCAGGCTATTGCACTCTGTCGGAAGTGACGCTCTTGGAGCAACGAGGGCTCGCCTTCCAACCCGACATCGTGTTGCTCATGTTCGTGTACAATGATTTCGACAACTTCAATCCGGAACACACCATCGGCGGTGGAGTGGTGGATCGACCTGCCTGGACGAAACATCTGTTTGAAGCATCGGAGTTGTTTCGCTATTCGGCGCTGAAGTTCAATTGGTTTGAGTTCGCCGCGGAGTCGGATCCTCAGCAGTTCAACCGAAGTTCCATTGGCAACAACAACGTGGTTGACGGTCTGCGACGTCTCCGTGAGCTGGCGAACGAGCATCAGTTTCAGGTCTTGATCGTGCCCTGGCCTAAGTTTACCGACATCAACATTGGTTACCCAAATCCGAGCGGGCCTCCACCTCTTCTGATCGAACGGCTCGCGGCCATGAACGGCCTGCCGATCAAGACGCTGGCCGACGCTTTTCCCAAAGTGGACAACCCGCGTCAGGAGTTTACCGCTGCCGGCGACGGCATGCATCCGAACGCCGTCGCGGCGGAAATCGTCGCGCGCCGATTGAGAGAGATGATCGATGTCGGTCTTCCGCCCCCGCCATATCAGGTCGGCATGGTGGACGCGGATGCCATTGAGATCGCGAAACGGGCATCCCGTGAGGCTCTATCCCCCGAAGAACTGGATGTGCGTGCCTACCTTGCGCTGGGACGTCAGGGGCGCGAGGAGGAGGCTTTCGAAGTGCTCCGGGACATGCTGAACCGGGATCCCCAAGACCTCCTTGCCGCCGGGTATCTCGGACGCAGTCTTTTCGATTCCGGGCATGTCGCCGAGGCACGACCGTATCTGGAACAGGTGCTGCGGTCCGATCCGAGCCAGGCGGGCTCCCGCAGCCGCCTGGCCTATCTGCTCAATGATGCCGGCAACGGGGAAGCCGCTCGGCAGTTATTGTTCGGAGGAATGAAGGTGAACCCAAAGGAACCGCGCAACCATCAGTCCCTCGCCGCGATCAGCATTACGAACGGCCAATTTGAACTGGCCGAACGACATCTCGATATTACCCGTCAGTTGAATCCCCGGTTGCCGATGTTGCCGGCCTTGTACGAGCAGCTGAGAAAGGCGAGATGATGTTGCGTCTGCTGCTGCGAAAACATGGCAAATGGCTGTTGCTGATCGTTTCGAGCGCGGCCGGCCTGTTGTTTTGCGAAGGGGCGGTGCGCCTGCTCGAATTCGCTCCGCCGGTGCACGATATCTGGCTCGATGACGAGGAATCGTTCTATCAGCGTTCCACGAACGCCATCCTGAATTACGAGATCAAGCCCGATCTGCAACGCGACCTGGAACCGGGGCGCACCACCGTCAATTCGCACGGCCTGCGAGACCTTCCGCGTTCCGTGGCAAAGCCGGAAGGTGTCCGTCGGATTCTCTTGCTCGGTGATTCCGTGGTCGAAGGCATCAACTACGTCGACGATGAAAGTACGCTGAGCCGGCAGTTGGAACAGCTCTATTCCAAGGGTGAAACCGAGGTGCTCAATTTTGGCACTTCCGGTTATTGCACTCTCGCCGAGGTGGAACTGCTGCGAACGAAGGGCTTGGGGTTTGCTCCGGACGTGGTGGTCGTCATCTTCGTCATCAACGACTACGATAACTTCAATCCCGAGACCACCACCGCCGGTGGCGTGCGCGATCGCCCCAATTGGTCCAAGCACCTGTTCGTCCGCTCACATCTTTTCCGACACCTCGCGATTCAGCGGAACTGGTTTGGCTTTGCGGACGAAGCCGACCCTACGATTCTCAATCGACGCGCGATCGGTGACAATAACGTCGTCAAGGGGCTGGGCGTTCTCCAGACACTGGCCAACGAGCACGGATTCCAGGTGGTGATCGTTCCTTGGCCCGTGTTCGAGGACGATGCCATCACCTATCCTGACCGCACGGGATCACCGACGCTCTTGATCGAGCGGCTCGGCGCCTATCGTGGATTTCCCGTCGTGCCGATCGCCGATCGTTTTCGCGCTGTCGTGGACCCGGATGACAACCCTCGCACCCTGTTCACCGTGAAAGGCGACCGGATGCATCCAAACCCTACGGGTGCTGGACTCGCGGCCGGCTTCCTGAAGGACATCATTGCCACGAACAAGGCAACGCCGCCCTATACCGATGGCGAGAGGGATCCGGAAGCTGTTGTGCGGGCCATTGAACAATCCAATCAAACCGAAGTCGGAGCGCGGTCCTTGGGCCAGCGACACTACCAGTCGCTCATGCGGCAGGCGCGCGGTGCGGATGCGCTTGCGTATCTGCATTCGCTCACACGACAGAATCCCCGTCATCCCTGGGCCAATCTCTCGCTCGGCCGCCATCTCTATCGCATTCAGGATTACGACGCCGCGAAACCGCATTTGCGCATGGCGCTCGAATTGAATCCATCAAACGTGGAAGCACGCCATCTTCTCGCCTATCTGCTCTCCACGCAGGGCCAACACGCGGAGGCAATCAAGCTTCTGCAACAAGGTTTGGCGCGGCTCCCGAATGAACCCAATCTTCACCTGGCCCTCGGCGCAGTCAGCCTTACCAATTCGCAATTCAAACTCGCCGCCAAACACCTCAAGATCGCCCGCCAGTTGACCCCAAATCAACCGGCCCTCGACAAACTCTCCGCCCAATTGGAGCAGCGGCCCAAGTAGTTCCTCGGTGTTGAAATCAGTCCTTCACCGTCACACGGATCTCGGCGCCGTTGCAGCGGATCTCGGGGACGTACATGGCATGGCCCAATACCGGTAGCGCGTGGAATTGGCCGGGGACTTCGGCACGGAGGGTGTATTTGATCTGCCACAATCCTTCGGGGAGTTTGTCGATGAACATGGCGATCTTGCGGTCGCGGAGTTCCTGATAGACCCAACGGGAGTGGCCGGTGAAATCGCCGCCGGCGGGTTTGCGGGCGCCGGGGATCGGCGGCGGAACGAGAGCGGCGATCTGGGCGTTGCCTTGCAACTGCTTGGCGTAGAGGCTCTCGCCGCTGCGGACCTGCACGGCTTCGAAGCCGGCAGGTTTGAGGTCTTCGAAGAGGAGATACTCGTAGTTGTTCTTCGCCTCGATGGTGAGAATCGTCTCGATGCGTTCGCTGCTGTTGATGCTGTCGCCATCCTGCACCTTCACCTTGTCGTAGACGTGGCCCTTCAGAAGGGTGGGGCGGCCGACGAGTTTGTAATACTCGCGCTTCACGAAAATCTCGTTGCCGGCGGGCGGAATGGGTTCTTCGAGGCTGAAGTAGGTGGTCTCGGCGGCGAAGTAGAAGGCGCCTTCGCCCTTGCGGGTGATGCGGATCTGGTTGTTGCCGTCGCGGATGAGTTTGGGATCGATGGTGAATCGGCTGGGCGCCTGGAAAACGTCCTTGGCGGTGATTTTCTTCTTCACGATGGAACGGCCGTTGACGGTGATCTCGTACTCCATCTCGGGTTCGAGCTCCCCGCTGACCTTCAGGTAATCATTCATCGCCATGATCACGATGGCGGTGTCCCGGGTGTTGCTCCATTGGGCACCGCGGCGGTTTTTGATGAGCCAGTTGGTGACGGGTTCGATCAGCTTGTTCTTGGGCGATACCTCCAGCAATGCGCGCAGAGCAAAGGCCGTGGCTTCGCCGCCGCCTTCGCTCCAGCGATGGTAGACTCCATCATTGCCCCAATGCGCGGTGCCAATGACGCCCTTGTTCTTAGGGCGACCGGCGATCAGGACAGAGTCGTCCGGGCGTTTGTCGGTGATCACGCCGTTTTCCAGGTTGCGGATGAGGACTTTGGCTTGGGCTTTCTGGTCGTAGTAGTGCGCCGTCAGGGCGAGGAGTGAACGGGTGTAGGCATTCAGGCGCTCACGATTCTTGTAAAGGTTTTCGAACGCGGTTTTCCGGTGGCGCCCGAAGCGATACATCTTGTCCTTGTTCCAATAACTGCCGAGGGCGTGGAGCATCCAGGCCTGCATGTCGGGATTGAGTTCCTCTTCCACCAGCCGTTTGTCGAGGAAGTCGGCGCCTTTGCGGAGGGCGATATCCTTCACCTCCACGCCGGCTTCGCGGGCGAGAACGAGACCCCAGACCACGTAGGCGGTCATCCAGTGATCGCTGCTGCCTTCCTTCCACCAGCCCCAACCGCCGTCGCTGTGTTGGAAGTCGTAGAGGCGATTCAATCCCGCTTTCACCATGGCGTTCATCTTGGCGAGATCCTGTTTGCCCTTCGGTTGTGTCTTGTCGACGTGGGCCTGTTCGATGCCGCCGAAGACGCGGCTGGCGATGTCTTCGTTCTGCAAGCCCAGATCCTTGAGGGTTTTCATCGTCAGAACGGTGGGCAGGAAGCGGCTCATGGTCTGCTCGGTGCAGCCATACGGGTAGTTGATCAGGTAGGGCAGGGCATCGAGCATCGTGACGGCCATGCTGGGCGTGACCTGCACGGTCATCGTGGTGGTCTCGCGCTTGCGGGCCTTCGGGACGTTCAGCTTGATCGTGATATCTTCGCCGCGAACCTTGCCGGACTTGGCGACGAACTTCTCGATGCCGTGTTCGTGGACGACGTAACTCTTCTCCATCGCGTCGCCGTATTGCGAGGACTTGGCGGTGGCGCGAAGACGCAGGTTGCCGGCGGAGCCGAGGTGAAGCACCCAATCGACGCGCTTCTCCGAATTGGCGGGGATGGTCAGGACACTGTCTTCCATGTCCTGTTCGATGGGAATCCCGGCGGTGTCGAGTTCGGCGGTGACGGTTTGTGACTTCTTGGTGTTGTTGTTGATCACCGCCGAGATGGTGACCTTGTCGCCGACCACGAAAAATCGAGGAGCCTGCAAGCGCACGATCAGGGGCTGTCGCGTGCGGGTGGCGGCCTCGGCAATGCCGAATTGGTTGCCCTTACTCACGGCGCGCGCCGTGGCTTTCCAACCGGTGAGCGAGTCCGGGTATTTTACTTTCACTTTGGCTTTGCCGTTGGCGTCGGTCTTGACGGTTGGCTGCCAGATTACAGTGGAGCGGAAATCATTGCGCACTTGGACGACCACTTCGTTTCCGCCCGGGCCACCGCCGACTGTGTCGTCACGTGCCGGGGCTCTCTTGGCGGCCCGCAACCGATTGGCTGGGGCCGCATCGGCGGATGCCATGGTGGATGCTTCCGCCGGAGCGGACATGGGCGCCGGAGTTGACGCGACCGCCATGGATCCGCTCCGCCGCGAAAACTCACGCAGTCCGCGATTGCTGTCCCGGTCGGCAAACACCTGAGCGTCACTCTTGTCGGCTTCTTCCTCGTTGGTGTCGTTATTCTTCCGCCGGCTCTGCAGGTATTCGTATTGGTGGCGTTGCATTACCTGTTTCGTCACCGGATCGAAAACCAGTTTGGTGTAGGACTTCTGGTTGAAGGTGCTCTGGTTGCGCGTTTGGTTGGGGCGTTTCCGTCCGTAGAAATGTTTCCGGGGATCGCCGGCGTAGTCGCTCTGAATATAGTAAACCGATTCATCCACGAGGCCGACCGAGACCTCGGCGGAAACGGGTTTGCCTTCATGATCCCTCGTGGTCACGACAAGCGTGCCATCTTCGCGGGCCTGGTATTCGGCCTTGTCCGGCTCGACTTCCACGGTGAGGAAGTTCTTCGTGGGCGGAACGATGACCTGTTGCGACGCGATGTGGATGTTCTTGTCATGCACCATCGTCCCGCTCAGGTAGACGTTCGGCACTTCGCGCTCGGTGATGTCGAGCGTGACGAGTTTCACCCGACCGGACATGTGGACGAGTTGGTAACTGAAGAGGTCGTCCGCTTCCGTGCTGAAGAGGACGAATCTTTCGTTGTCCGGCGTCATGAGCATGACCGGCGCCTTTTCGCCGACGCGGAAAGTATCCTTGTCCACGATGATCTGCAGGCCTCCGTGGCGATAGCCGAGCTCAGTCGTCTTGCTGGTGCAAACCCAGACGGTGGTATCGCTCGTGATGGCTTTGGCGAGCCGCGGCGTTTCGCGAATGACGTCTTCGCTCTGCCAACGCACGCGGTAGTAACCGTCTTTGGTCGGTGTGAAATCCAGTTCCGCCTTGCCTTCCTTATCGAGCGTGACCTTTTGGGTAAGGATCTCGTCCTTCTCATAGCCCCGGAACTTGATCCGCCATTTCTTCTCGCCCGGCTTTTGGGCAGGTGGAAACGGTCCGTCCGATTTGCGTGCTTTCAAATCGTCGCCCTTGACCTCCCGGCCATTCGGATCGAGCCAGATTTCCCACCAGTAATCGCGGGTCACCGTAACTTCGCCGGTCGTTTGAAACGGATCACGGTTGATGTCGGTGGCGGCAAATTCCACGGTCACCTTGTCGTTCGGGCGGTGAATGTTGTGGCTGGGCTTCGAATGGACGTAGTAACGCTGGCGACCGACCTTGACCGATCCTTGGCTGACAATCTCGCGGCGGCTCGCATCCGTGACCCTCGCTTCGATCGTGTATTCGTAGTCCTGGTTCGCGCCCTGCGGGGTATCGATACTCAAGGTCACCTTGCCCTCCGCATCGGTCTTCAACACCTCGCGTTTCACCTGGTTGCCTCGGTAGCCATAACGGGTCGGTTGCGGATCGACGTCCTGGTAGAACCACGGGAATTCGCGCTGGCGAAACCATCGATGCCAATACTGTCGTTGGTGAACGGTTACCTCGACGTTCGCGTTCACGACCGGACCGCCAAAGTAATAGTCCGCCTGAATCGTCACATCGACCCGGTCGCCCACACGAAAGGTCTTCTTTTTGCCGTCTTCCTCAGGCGTCTTCACCGCCACCTTGAATTCGGGTAGCTTGTATTCCTCCAGCCGGAACAGCTTGGCGGCCCCGACGGAGTCGTTGCCGCTGTCGAGGTAGAGACGGATGTTGTACTCGCCGAGCGGACTGGACTTGGTGGGTTTGAACTGGCCCCAGGCCGTGCCGAATTCGTTCAAGTCAACTTTGCCTGTGTGGACCTTGGTGCCGCGCGGATCGTGGATCTCGTAGCGGATTTTGCGACCTGGGTGAGTGTGATAAACGCCGCTGAAATACTGGCGCACGATCATCTTCCACTCGACCGTCTCTTCCGGTCGATAGGCCGGTCGATCGGTGTAGACGTAGGTCTTCCAGCCGTCGTTCCGGCGATTGTAGTAGTAGGTGTTGCTCAAGCCGTAGGCCTGTCGATCACCCTTGATTGCGGCGGCAAGGAGTTCGGGGCCGCGTCCGCGCGGAGTGGTGACCTTGACCTTTGCGATGCCGTCCTTGTCGGTCCGGAGATCGTAGCTCTGCGTGAGCCATTTTCGGCTTTCGCGATAGCGCGCGAAGAGCTTCACCTTGGCATCCGGGATCGGCGCGCCGGAAATGGCGTCGCAATAGTAGAGGAGCACCTGCTTGTTGTTGCTCTTGATGACGAGTGAGGCGTCGGTCACGAGAACGATTTCACGTCGGGTGAGATCGCCGGCCTTGGCGACGAGGATGTAGGCGCCCGGACGGAGTTTCTTGTCCACGCGCAGTTGCCGACTGCCGGGAACGTGTTTGCCTTGGTCTCCCGTTTCAATGGTCCACTTGAGTACGGACTCGTCCAATTCCACGGTTTGGACCCAGGAACGGGTGTAGGTTTGGTGACGACTGAGCTTGGTGTCGCGGGTGAGATCGACGGGATGAAGCGAGAGCCTTACCTCCTTCACGTTGCGCCAACTGAGGTGATACTGAATCTCAGAGTCTGGCAGGAAGGTGTGGGAGACGCTGACGTTTGCGGTGGCACTGGTGATCTGTTTGATCTTGTTCTGCGCGTTGCGCCAATGGCGGGATTCGCCCTCCTTGAATTCGCGGACGAGACGGCGATAGAGCTTCACGGCCTCGACGTAGTCGGGGACGTAGTTCCAGCCGCCATTGTCCAGGGGAACCGCGCGTCCGGGACTCTCCACGTACTGGGCGTAGTAATGGAGCGCGTCGTCATACCACGGCACCTGCTTGCCGGCGGCCAGGGCGGCTTCGAAGTATTCGGGCACCAACATGCGGAGTTCCATGCTGCCACCCGTGCTGCGAATGGACATGGCCATCACGTAATTGGCGTAGGCCTTGTCCTGGGCGCTCTGCGCGATCTTCAGGACGTTGCGCGCGATGGCGATCGGAATGTTGTTGCCGTGATAACCGTAGTAGTAATACCGCTGCACATTCGGCGGTTCGACAACGCGGCGGATTATCGCCATGTAACGGTCGCGGGCGAGTTCGACATCGCGGGCGCCGGCCCAGTAGTCCAAGGCGGCGGTGTAGTGCTGCCAAGCCTGATGCCAATTGCGGCCATTGCGCCGCGTCCACCAGTGGTCGCCGATGGATTCCTTCACCTCGGCATACACACGGTCTTTGTCCTCCGGACGCGAAACATCGCGCACCATCTTTTCGAGCGACTGGCTGGCGAGGTTGAGTTTTGATTGATCCGCCTTGCTCGTGGAGGACTCGGAACGCCAGATCGCGTCACTGATCCGGAACTGCACCCAGCGTTTCTCGCTCTCTGGCAACCGAGTCAGATCGACGTCGCGATAGATCTTCTCCGCCCGGGAGTAGGACTTCTCAGCGAAGAACTTCTCGGCGCGTGATTTCTGCGCGGCGTAATCGCTTTGGGCGGCGACCGAAACGGTGAAGAGCGTCAGGAGGACGGGAAGGAATCGTAGGAGGTTCATAGGTGTCTTCGGCGTTAGACGGTGGCATAACAAAAATGCTCCCGATGAGGAAGATGGACTTTGGCGCGCTTATGGCATTGCGTCCTGCTGGCTTCCAGCCTGCAGCCCCAATCCGTCGACCGCAACGGACACGAT
>JBMYQZ010000097.1:0-11748 GCA_049601855.1 Limisphaerales bacterium
GAAAGGCACACCTTTCCACTCCACCTCCGCGGTCACGCGGTCACGCGTGACACCGGGCATGTCGTGCACGATCGCGATGCGACGTCCCGCAACACGATTAAACAAGGCCGATTTGCCCACATTGGGGCGTCCGACGATGGCGATAAGTCCTGCCATATCCGTAAGCATGCCGAATCATCATCAGTAGGAGAATCAGAAACCGTCATTCCGCTACAAAGGGTCATTTCAGCTGTAATAGAAACCGCCTCTGCCTGGGCTACTTTAGGCCCAAACCAAAGCCTTGGGGACGTTCCTCAGGGCGCAAAACCAGAAAGAAACAAAATGATACCGTTCATCGTGGAGCAGCAGAAAGCCGCCGTCATCCAACGCTTTGGCAAGTACCATCGCGTGGCAACGGCTGGGTTGAATTTCCGCCTCCCGTTGATTGATGACAACGTCGGCGAGGTGAATCTGCGCGTCCGCCAGCTCGATGTGGACGTGGAGACCAAGACCCTCGACAACGTCTTCGTGAAGGTGATCGTGTCGGTACAGTACTTCGTATTGCCCGAAAAGATCTACGAGGCCTACTACAAACTCAACAGCCCCGAGGCGCAGATCAAGGCCTTCGTGTTCGATGTCGTCCGGGCCCGCGTGCCGTTGATCGGCCTCGACGATGTTTTCGCGAAGAAGGACGAGATTGCCGATGGCGTGAAAAGCGAATTGTGCCAGATGATGGAGAACTTTGGCTACGGCATCCTCAAAGCCCTCGTCACCGACATCGATCCGGACCCGAAGGTCAAGGAAGCGATGAACGAGATCAACGCCGCCCAACGCCTCCGCGTTGCCGCGATGGAAAAGGGCGAGGCGGAAAAGATCATTCGCGTGAAAGAGGCGGAAGCCGAAGCGGAAAGCAAGGGTCTCGCCGGCAAGGGCGTGTCCGATCAGCGCAAGGCGATCGTCGAAGGTCTACGTGAATCGGTCGGTGACTTCCAGAAAGCCATTGACGGAGCCACTCCGCAGGACGTCATGAACCTGATCCTGATGACGCAGTATTTCGACACCTTGAGAGACATCGGCGCGCATTCGAAATCGTCGACCGTTTTCATGCCCCATACACCCGGACATGTGGGAGACCTCGCTTCGCAGATCCAAGGAGCGATGATCACCGGCGACCAGGTCAGCAATGCCATCCAGTCCGGGGTGCCCTCCATTGAGGATCTCCCTCGACTTGGGAAGCCGGAAGAAGGCGACGACGAACAGGGTTGATTCGTTCTCGCTGTCTGTGCAGCCGTCGGCGTAAGCCGACGGCTTTTGGCGTCTACAGCTCGGTGATCCGAATGTTGCGGAAGCGATAGATCTGCCCGTTCTCGCCGTGATGTTGGATTCCGATGTAACCCTTGGCGTCCGCGCTATCGCGGTAGTCGGTGGTCTTCTTCCCGTTGATGAAGATCTGCAGATGATCGCCACGGGCTTCGATGCGGTACTTGGTCCACTTGCCAAGCTTGGCTTGGGCGAGCTTCTTCTTGCCGCGTTCCTTGCTCAGCGGATGCAACCACCCCCGCCGCCCCTCGTCATACAGTCCGCCCGTCCAAGCGCGGTCGGTGGGATCACACTCCGCCTGGTATCCGAACACCTTGTTCTTCTGCGAATGGCAGCGAAACATGACGCCGGAGTTGCTCTTGCCTTCCGGCGGCAACATCACTTCCACTTCCAGAATGAAGTCGGAGTATTGCTTTTCGCTGACGAGGAAGAATTTCTTGTTCGCCTTCAGTGCGATGGTGCCGTTTTCAACCCAGGCTTCGCCCCAGTCGTACGGGTTTTGCCAACCGGACAGATCCTTGCCATTGAACAGAGGTTTGGCTTTCGCAGCGGAAGCATCCGCGACAAGTCCGAGGAAGAGGGCAAAGAGCAAAAGTCGTTTGAGCTGTTTCATAAGGTGCCTCGTATAGAAGGCGAGAAACAGCAAATGCCAAGATGAATCAGCAGTGTTCGATCTCGAAGAAGCCGACGTTGCAATTGCTGTTCCGGAAGATGCACTTGCGCGCCGTTTCGTCCTCAGGGATTCCGGCCGCCAGATCATGGAGCTGCTGCGAACTGCGGCAGGTCGGACGCCATCCCATAAAGGTCTCCATGTAGCCAATGTCATCGATATCCGGAAGATAGTTGGCCGCGAGCAGGCGTCCGCCGGGATTGAGCATCTCGAACATCCGACCAATCAAGCGTCGCGAAAGTTCGTCGTCCAGATAGTCCAGCATTCCGGCCGAATAGATCAGGTCAAATTTTTCTTCGGACAAAGGTCCATTGAGCAGCAATTTGATCGAACCACGAATGCCCTGCACGCCATGACGCGCGTATTCGCGTTCGACAACGTCCAGATTGAGCGGGTCTTGATCGAGACCAACGAAACGGCCGATGCGGCCTTCGCGCAAAGCGTGAGAAATGGACAACTCGCGAAGATGCCCACAGCCGACCGATAGAATATCGGGCGAGTCTGTGCGATCGCATTCACGGTCGATCAGAGACGCGACAATCGTGCGCCGGGCCCGCGTTGCCGACGATGACTTGCTGTCGATGGTGTGCCCAAAGATCGCCCGTCCACGTGACGAAACCTGCCGGTCGTAATGCCCGCGCCAATCGCGGTGAAAGATCATATCCAACAATTCCGCGTCGCCCTGATAGCCCCGCGGCTGACGGTAGGCACGCTCGGTAAGCGGATCCTCGTGCAAGATCGCGCGCACAGGATGCCGCCGACCTTCGCCGATCGTACGATCCCACTCGCGTTCGCTGAGGGACTGTTTCAGCCGGCGTAACTCTCCCGAGAGGGCGGCGAGACCCGCCGCGGCCTTCCCTGGACCGTCCTGCAACTGTGCCATCGAATCGTTCAGAAGCGCGTGTGTATTGGCGGTCACGTTCCAAAGCTACGCCTGCCTTGGAATCAAGACATACGTATTCTTACGAAAGCGCCTCCTGACCCGTTCATCGGGTGAGTCCGTTCTGAGGAAAGGTCAATTCGCCCCCCTCCGGTGCTATTGCCCGCCGTGTTCGCGGATGTAGTTGAGCACAAAGGTGATCACGGCGACCCGGTTGTCGACGCCAAGTTTGTTGAAGATGCATTCCACCTGTTTCTCGACCGTGCGAGTCTTGACCCCGCGAATCTCCCCGATTTCGGCGTTGGACTTGCCGGCAATGATCCAGGCGACGACCTCGGTCTCCGCGGGCGTGAGGTCGAGTTTGCGCAAAAGGTAGAAAGCGGGACGGCTCTCGGACAGGGCGATAAAGATCTGGTCTTCGGTCGTCAACTCCACGCGTACGGTCAGCCGCCGTGAATCACGGCTGCGAACGAATACGTCTGGACGCGCCGGTTTGTTCTCCTCATCGGTCTGTCTCAGGATCCAGACTTTAAGCTCGGTCGGCAGTTCATTCTCGGTCGTCGGTGTGTCTTCAAACGCATGTTCCAACCATCGCCGCGCACTCTGAGGGATGGAGATGATCTGGGTATCGCGATCAAGGAGAGCCACACTCCGTTCGGTCACCTCGATCTGCTTGGCCAACGAAGTGGACGGCATGTGCAAGGCGATCGTGGAAACAAATGTGTCCCGATCACCCGCATTTGGGACCGGACAAGTAAACACCACCGTAAAACTGCCAAAGCGAACCTCGTCTCCGGAGGCGAGACAGGTGGGCTGCCGGACACGTGAGCCGTTGAGAAACGTGCCGTTCTTGGTACCAAAATCGATCAGCCAATATTCCCCCCGTTGAAACTCGCGAATGACCGCGTGACGACGTGAGACCTTGGTGTCATTCAGGATCACGTGGTTCTCAGGGCGCCGGCCGACGAAGCATTCGCGAAGCACCGGCACTTTCGTACCGTCTGCGAATTCCAATCTCACCGCTCCTTCGCTCGCGCTCATATCTTCGACGAAATGGTCCCCATTCTCAACGCCTTGTGTAAAGCGCCTTGGGAAACATGGTCACGCCATGATGGCCACGTCACAAAAGCGTCGTGACCTGCCCGATTATCTGTCCATTGCCCGCAATCGTTCAACGACCTGGGCCAGCAGCTTGGCGGCCGCAGCGACTTCTTCGCTCGTTGTTTCCCGCCCCAAAGAAAGCAGCACGTTGGCGCGTGCAAGGTCATCCTCCAATCCCAAGGCCTTCAGGGTGGGAGAGGTGCGCAGTGCCTTTCCTCGGCAGGCGGGCCCACTTGCAATCACGAGTCCGCGCATGTCGGAAGCCAAGGCAACGCCTTCGCCTTCCGTGCCGGAAAAGCTGACGTTCAGAACGTTGACCATCCGATTCCGACCTTCATCGGGTTCGGGCCCGTTGAGATGAACATCTGGCAGGGCGCTCTTGATCCCCAACCAGAGTCCACGTTGCAAGACGCCGAGTGTAGTTTCATCCGCACTCATCAGTTCCGCAGCCGTTCCCGCACCGGTAATGGCTGCGACATTTTCAACGCCACCGCGTAATCCGTGTTCCTGTTCGCCGCCATGGATCAAGGATTGGATGGGGACGCGTCCACTGCGCCAGAGCACGCCAACGCCCTTGGGTCCGTAGAAGCGATGCGGCGAGAGGGACAACAGATCTGCGCCAAGGTCCTGCAGATCAACGGCTTTCCACCCCGCAGCGGATTCGGCATCCACGTATAGCGGAACTCCAGCTTCCCGCGTGATCATGCTCAGTTCCTTGATGGGCTGAATCGTGCCGAGGTCGTGATTGGCGAAATGGGAGGCAACGAGAATGGTCTGATCGGTCAGCGCCTCGCGGATTGATTCCGGTGAAACGCGGCCGACCGAATCCACCGGGACCCGGGTACATTCGAAGCCCTGAGTTTCGAGAAACTCAAGCGAGCGCAAGACACCCGGATGTTCAATGGCGCTGGCGACGATGTGGTTGCCGCGTTCGCGATTGGCCCAGGCCACTCCCTTAACAGCCAGGTTCATGGCTTCCGTGCCGTCGGAAGTGAAGACGATTTCATCAGGGGACGGGGCGTTTATGAAGCGGGCGATCTTCTCGCGGGCTTCCTTCAAGGCATCACGAGCCTGCAGACCGTAGAGATGCAGGGACGCCGGATTGCCAAAGCGTTCCTCGAGGAACGGACGCATTGCTTCCCGCACCTCCGGGTGGAGAGGGGTGGCGGATACGTAGTCGAGGTAGATCTTCGGCATGCGCGGAATCACGTTGGCCGGATTTGGGGCGCGGTGCAAACAGTCTCGACAGTGCGACGCTCTCCACTTATCCAAACGCCATGCGTGTTAACACGATATTGCTTTCCGGAATCCTCTTGGCCGCCACCGCGCAGGCCGAGGTCAATTGGTCTCAATTCCGCGGTCCGAACGGTGACGGGCACGCCCAGGCCAAGGATATTCCTCTCAAGTTTGGTGAGAATCAGAACGTCAAATGGAAGACCCGAATCTCCGGTCAGGGTTGGTCCTCGCCGGTCATTCACGGTGACCATGTATGGATGCAGACAGCGCTCGACAGCGGCCGTTCGTTACGGGTGGTCTGTGTGGACAAGAACAGCGGGAAGAAGATCCACGGCCTTGAGGTCTTCTACGTGCCGGAGCCGGAGAAGATCAACAAGAAGAACAGCCATGCCTCCCCCACCCCGGTGTTGGAGAACGGGCGTTGCTACGTGTTCTTCGGCATGTATGGCGTGGCGGCGATCGACACGAAGAGCGGAAAGATCCTCTGGAAGAACCAAAGTCTCAAACACGATCACGACCAGAACGGCGCTGGTTCCTCCCCGATCATTTACAAGGACCTGTTGATTCTCAATTGCGACGGCACTGATCTCCGTTACGTCGCCGCGGTGAACAAGAAGACCGGCAAGCTAGTGTGGCGCACGAATCGCAGCAACGACATGAGCGAGATCAACTTCCACCTCCGCAAGGCCTATAACACGCCGGAGATCATCAAAGTGAATGGCAAGGACCAGTTGGTGAGCGTGGGCGCCCAACGCGTGAACGCCTATGACCCGAACACCGGCAAGGAGATCTGGTATGTCGACATACCCGGTTTCTCCAATGTGCCGCGCCCGGTTTACGGACACGGACTGGTCTACATTGCCACCGGTTACATGAAGCCGCAGATGTGGGCGATCGATCCGACCGGCAAGGGCAACGTCACGAGCTCTCATGTGAAATGGCGCGTGATTCGCCAAGCCCCCGCCAAGCCCTCCCCCATTCTCGTCGATGACATATTCTACATGGTTTCCGACGGCGGCATCCTCACCGCTCTCGAACCCAAGACCGGCAAGGAGATCTACCAAGAACGGCTCCGAGGCAAATACTCGGCCTCGCCGGTCTACGTCGATGGTCACATCTATTTCTGCGGCGAAGAGGGCGCGGTAAAAGTCCTCAAGCCCGGTCGCGAATTCAAGATCGTCGCCGAGAGCAATCTGCCGGGCGGCTTCATGGCTTCACCGGCGTTCTCTGATAACGCGATGTATCTCCGCTCCAAGACTCACCTCTACCGGATCCAAAAGTAATCCCATGCGAGCTCATTTCGTTGAAGTCAAGGTCAAGCCCGAGTGCGTCGACGCATTCATCGAGGCGACCATTGCCAATGCCGAGGGCAGTATCCAGGAACCAGGCATTGCCCGCTTCGATTTCTTTCAGGATCACGAGGATCCGACCTCGTTTCGCCTGATCGAATCGTTCCGCGATGACAACGGCCCGGTCGCGCACAAGGAGACCGAGCATTACAACACGTGGCGCGAGACGGTCGCCGACATGATGGCCGAACCGCGAAAGGCCACGCGCTGTCGCAACGTCCATCCGCCCGACGAATCGTTCGAGAATCCGGCGGGATGAAATTCGAATTCGCCACCGCCACGCGGATCGTGTTCGGACGCGGGCGCTTCGCCGAAATCGGCCAACTCGCCGCTTCGTTCGGCAAGTCGGCCTTGATCGTCACGGGCAAATCGCTGCAGCGCGCACAACCACTCGTGGAGCAACTCCGTCGGGCCGGCGTTGCCAATTCGGTTTTCTCCATCACCGGCGAACCCAAGGTCACGGATGTGCGCATCGGCACCGAACGCGCCAAGGCCGCGCAGTGTGAATTGGTGATCGGCTTTGGCGGCGGCAGTGCGATCGATTGTGGCAAGGCGATCGCCGCAATGCTGACCAACTCCGGCGATGTGCTCGACCACCTCGAGGTGGTCGGCAAGGGGCAGGCGATCGCGGAACCCGCGGCGCCCTTCATCGCGATACCCACGACCGCCGGTGCCGGAGCGGAGGTGACGAAGAACGCCGTGCTCATGTCCCCCGAACATTCGGTGAAGGCCAGCATGCGCAGCGTGCTGATGCTACCGCGAGTCGCCCTCGTCGATCCGGAACTCACGATCGGATTGCCACCGGAAATCACGGCCGCCACGGGGATGGACGCGCTCACCCAGGTCATTGAACCTTACACCTGTTGTCGCTCCAACCCGCTCACCGACGCGCTGTGTCGCGACGCCATTCCACGCATCGCTCGTTCTCTGAAAGGTGCCTTTGAAAACGGCAAGGATCTCGACGCGCGGGAAGACATGGCCTTGGGCAGTTTGCTGGGTGGACTCGCGCTGGCGAATTCCGGTTTGGGCGCCGTGCACGGATTTGCCGCGCCCTTGGGAGGGATGTTCCCGGCTCCGCACGGTGCGGTTTGTGCGGCGCTGTTGCCGCCGGTGATGGAGGCCAATCTCAAGGCCTTGCGTGAGCGTTATGCCGAATCTGAAATCATCGGGCGCTACGAGGAAATCGCGCGCTGGTTGACGCAGAACCATGACGCCACAGCCGAGGACGGTGTGGACTGGATCAGCCGACTGGGTTCGGACCTGAGCATTCCCCCACTGCGCGAATACGGCATCTCGAAAGGCGATCTGCCTGACTTGGTCCAAAAAGCTGCGGCCGCCAGCAGCATGAAGGCGAATCCCCTGCCGCTGACTGAGACGGAGCTCGACGGCATCGTTCGCCGCGTCTGGTGATGCCGGATTCCTCGACCTCACCGGGAAACAGTTTCCTCCGTCGCTCCCGGATGGCGTGGGCCGTCTTGGTCCTGTTTCTCAAGCCGCGTCAAACGAGACAGCTGCTGGTCGCGTTCATTGTGCTGCTCGTTCTCTTCTCTTACTGGTTGGTCTTTTGGCGCGTGTCGAACGAAGGACTCGAGTTCACCAATCCTCTTCAGATCCCGCCGGAGATGCGTGGCGAACTCGTCGATGGGCGCAAGAAGTTCCGGCTGGTCGTCGCTCCGGGCTCCCGCGTATTTCGTCCGGGTCCAGCCACTCTCACTGCGGGCGTCAACGGCCCGTATCTCGGTCCTACCCTCCGACTCAAACGAGGCGAGCGGGTAGACCTGACGGTGAAGAATCAACTGTCCGAAGACACCACGATGCACTGGCACGGCTTGCACGTGCCCGCGAGCATGGACGGCACGCCCCACCAGATGATTGCACCCGGTGGAACATGGACCGCCAGCTTTGAGGTGGATCAGGAAGCCGGACCGATGTGGTATCACCCGAACCCGCACGGTTACGCGGGAGCGCAGGCCTACATGGGCATTGCGGGCATGCTCTGGATCGATGATCGCAACAGCGAGTCACTCGCCCTGCCAAAGACTTACGGCACGGATGATTTCCCGCTGATCATCCAGGATCGAAACTTTGATCGAGACGGACAGTTTCGCTTTCGACGGGGGCAAGGCCCGGCCTACGGCGACACCATTCTCGTCAACGGCACTTACGCGCCTTTCCTGGAAGTTGAAGCACGTCTGATCCGTTTTCGCCTTTTGAACGGATCGAATGCGCGCACCTACCACATCGGCTTTGAAGACAACCGCGAATTCCAACAGATCGCGACGGATGGAGGTTTTCTCGAAGGACCTTTGGCAACTCGGCGGGTCATACTTGCCCCGGGCGAACGCGCCGAAATCCTGGCAGACTTCTCCGACGGCGAAACCGTTCTCCTTCGCAGCTTCGCCGACGCGGGTTGGTTGAACACCGCAGAGTCGTTCTTCGAAGGCGAAGGCAACGGCAACTTCGGCCTGTTGAAACTGCGCCCGAAGCCCACCACCACCGTCGCACACAAAATCCCCAAGCAGCTCAACACCATCAAACGCATCGATCCGTCGACCACCGCGCGCACGCGACGGTTGGTGCTGGGCGGGCGCGGCGGCCCGGGCCAACCCAAGGGAGGCGGGGGAGGTCCCGGTCGCGGCATCCCCATCAACGGCAAGCTGATGGACATGCATCGCATCGACGAGCGTGTGCGCGTCGGCGACACCGAGATCTGGGAGATTGTCAATCGCACCGGCCAGATGCATCCCTTTCACATTCACCTCGTGCAATTTCAGATCCTGGGTCGCGACGGGCAAACACCCACCGGCGCTGAATTGGGTTGGAAAGACACCGTCCGTGTGCACTCCGGCGAAACCGTCCGCTTCATTGCTCCCTTCACGCGCTACGCCGATCCGCAAACGCCCTAAATGTATCACTGCCACATCATGGAACACGAGGACCGCGGCATGATGGGCCAATTCCTCGTCGTCGAGAATCCGGACAATCTCGCCCTGCTCGATCACGGTCCCACCGTACTGCTTTTCATCACCGGCCTCTACTGCTCGCACTGCTATGAACAGGTCGAGAAGTTTGATCGCGAACTCTCTGCGGCAGGAATCAAACTCGTCGTCGTGAGCGGTCAGGAAGATTCGGAAGACGACCTCGTCGCACGGATGAAAGGCACCTTGATCGCCGACCCGAAACAGACCTGGGCCGGCTGGTTCGGTCTTGCCCACGGTGACGATTCCCATGGGACGCTGCTGCTCGATCAACAGGGCAAGGAAGTCTGGCGCACGGCAGGACACGAGCCCTTTATGGACGCCGCTTCCCTGATCGCCCGCGCGAGAAAGCTTCAGACAAGAACAACCCAAGTCGCCGGGCGCTAACGTCGCCTTTCAATCCAACGTCCCAACCAATGCGCCGCCTGCCCCGGCCAGCTGGAGATCGCCGAACCCTCGACCGGTCGCAAGCCGTAGCCGTGACCGCCGTTCCCATACACATGCAGTTCCGAGGGAATCCCGTGCTTCTTCAACCCAGTATAGAACAACACCGCACCCAGCGACGAAGAGCGATCATCGTCGGTGTGCACAATGAAGGTCGGAGGGCAGTCCTTCGGCACGCTCACGCCGGCCACCAGCTTCCCGGTCTTCACGTCGTAGATGGTCCACGGATAGACCAAGATCGCAAAATCCGGCCGGAACGATACCTCGTCGATCGGATCGAACCTCGGATAACTCCGCTGCGAATCACTCAACAGTCTCGCCGCCACCTGTCCGCCCGCAGAAAAGCCAAGCAATCCGATTCGGTTCGGCTTCAAATTCCACTCTCCCGCCCGCGCCCGCACCAGCGACATCAGTCGCTGCGAATCCTGTAGCGGTCGTTCCCAACCCGGATCCGCCTTGCCGATCTTCGTCCGGTAACTCAGCACAAAGGCCGCAAACCCATGACGGTTCAACCACTCCGCCGCTTCCGTACCCTCCTTGTTGGTCACCACCTTGCCAAAACCGCCACCGGGCAGAATGACGACCCCGGCACCATTCGGTTGCTTGGCCAGGTGCACGGTGAAGGTCGGCTGCGTGATATTGATCACGCGCTTCACCGGCGGATGTTCGTGCGGCCGAAACGGCTGTAGATCACCCGGCCGGCGTGTGGTTTCGCCGGGCGCCAAGTCCGGCCAGACATTCGAGGGCTCCGCCGCCCACGCGCAGGCACTCGACGTAACAACCAGGAGGAAAAGTGAAACAGTTTTCATTTCAGTAACGTTTGTGGGGACCACCATCACGCGCATAGCTCAACCTTTCGCACCGCACATTCAACTCATCCAGGTAGTCCGGCGAAATGCCGGCGCCAAAGAGGACCCCTTCGATCGCCGACGACTTCGCGTCCTGCCCATTCCGAACATGAAACTCCAGTACGAGTTCCGTGCCGCGCAGCTGATCACGCTTCGAAAGCTTCTCATTGCTCCACAACCGCTGTGCCGCCGCGTAGAAATGTTCTTCCGCCGCCCGCCAATCTCCGCGCGCCTCCAAGGTGCACCCGGCCTGTTTGAGGACGTGAAACTTCGCTGACGTCTTCGAATCCACCTGCGCGTGCAGTCGCTCGGCGAGCTTCAGTTTCGCGGTGCCCTCCTCCTTTCGCCCGACGGCGTTCAGCGCCAAGACGTACTCCACGATCAATTCCGCTTCCTGCGTGATATTGGGATGGTGAAAGGCCGGCACGGAAACACGCTGAAATTCTTTTACCTTGTCGAGCCCACGCGCCGCCGCCAGCCGTTTCAACCCGGGTTCCAGATATTCGATCGCCTTCGCATCCTGTTGCATCCACACGTAGAGCTGCCCCAAGCGGGCCTTCGCGTGGGCGGCGACCAGCGAATCCTCTCCGGCCTCCTTCTCCGCAATCGCGAGTGACTCCAACAACGACTTTTCCGCCAGCTTGAACTGGTGCAGTTCCCTCTGCACCTGACCGAACAGAAAGCACGCATAGGCAGCTTCCATGCTGTTCGTGCCCTTCCGCACGAGGTAATGCTCACGCAAAGTGTCCGCATAGCGCCGGCTGAGATACGGTTTTCCGCGCGCGTAATAAAACCCGGCGACCAGTCCGAGCGATTCCGGGAAGAAAGGACTCTTGAATCCCGCCGGCAGCAGAAGTTCATGGGCCGCCAAAAGATTCGTTCGCGCCAAACCGTAGTGGCCTTCCCGCAGCGCAGCGGCCGCCAACTTGGAGTGTTCGTGATA
>JBMYQZ010000097.1:11758-11970 GCA_049601855.1 Limisphaerales bacterium
ACCCCTCCCAACAGGAGGCAGCCCATCCAGACGATGATCAAGCGAGGGTAATGGTTCATGGAGGTCCTTATTCTCTTCTGTCCGACGAAGCTATCCGGCACGCTCGGATCTCGTCGAGCGCAGAGTCTCGCGGTCATTCGAAACAAATTTGCGGGTTGCGAGTTTTTCTTTACGATGTCCGCGCACATGAGCACCGCCGACGAACTCGAAAG
>JBMYQZ010000098.1:0-11908 GCA_049601855.1 Limisphaerales bacterium
TGCTCGTCGTCCTTCTGTCGGTTTATCAACACGATCGCGACGGCAACGATGATGCCGAGGTTGAGCGTCCAGAGGATGAATCGCCTGGGGCCGCGGCGTTTGGGGGCGGCGACGTATTGGGGGGCGGTGCGAGCGCGCGGCTTGGGAGGTGCGGGGGCGTTCGGCTTGGGAGGTGCGGTGGCGCGCGGCGCTGGGTTAGGTTTGGGCCTTGGCTTGGGGCCGGGGCCGATCGGTTCCTTGGTTCGAATGGGTTGCTTCGCGGTGGGGGCGGAGGGAGCGGGAGCCGCTGAGGCGGGCGGAAGTTTGACCGATTTGCTGCATTTGGCGCAGACGGAGGTTCCGCCCGCCGAGTAATCGGGGTAAGTGATCACGTGGCCGCAGGAGGGGCAGGCGCAACGCAAATATTTCTTCCCGGCACTCACGGTAATTCGGACGGCAGTTATGGCGACTGCGTTACCCGATTTCAAGCGCCCGCCCGAGCGAAGTGACACCGGTGAAGTCATGCTAATGCATTAAAGAAGGCTTGGCACTCGCGTTCGTATCTTGTTAACTCTCAGGGCTTTAATGCGTTGGTTGCTGAATATTTTTTCCCGCTTGCTGGGTGGCGATGACAAACCGGGTGGCACGGGACAGAAGTCCCGCCTCATGGGGATGTATCTCTCGGAGGCCAACGAATCCTCGCGGACGCAGTTTGAGCTGGGGAAGAACCGCGAGCGCCAGCACGGCAAAAGCTTCTCCAATCGCGAGCGGGCTTGAGCGATTTAGCCCGGATTCCAAGGTTTTCTGCCCCCCGTAAGACTGCGTATTTTCACTCTTTCCCCAGTTTGGGCTTTTACTGTCCTACTTTACTGTAATGACGGCACTCAGACATTGACCCGCAACCAGATGGTGCGCTTGAACGCGGACATGACCATCGACACGACCTTCGATCCGGGACTGGGGGCGGCAACCACCTCGGGCAGCCCGATCGGCACGATCGTGCAACAGCCGGATGGCAGAATCCTGATCGGTGGTGAGTTTGATGTCTTCCAGAATACGGCGGTGGGCCGCATTGCGCGGTTGAACAACAACGGCACACTCGACTCGTCGTTCAATCCCGGTGGCCAGGGACTGGCTTCAGGCAATATCAGGGAAATCGAGTTGTTGTCTGATGGACGAATTATCGCGGTGGGCAATATCGTCAGCTACAATGGAACCGGGACCGATCACTTTATCCGTCTGAGCAGTACGGGGGCGCTGGACACCAGCTTTCAGCCCAACGTGTCGGCGCAAATCCGCTCGGTGGAGGTGCAACCGGACGGCAAGTATTTGATCGTGGGTGATTTTCGCACGGTGGGAGCGGCTAACTTGGCGCGCCCGGCGGCGGCTCGCATCAATTCAGATGGCACGCCGGATCAGTCTTTTGACGGTGGCACGGCGACGTTTCGCACTCCGGAGGATCCGAATCGCCTGGATGCAGTGGCCGCGGCCAAGCTGGATCAGAATGGGTTTCTGGTCATAGTGGGCGACTTCACGCATTGGAACATGGAGGAGAACGTCAATTACATCACGCGCGTGGCGACAGCGAACGTGACGGTGAGTCCGCCGCCAACGATCACCAGCCAGCCGGTGTCGCAGACGATCTGTATCGGGCAGAGCGCTTCGTTCACGGTAGGTGCCACGGGTGACGCGCCGCTCACCTACCAATGGTCCAAGAACGGTGTGGCTATCAGCGGCGCGACCAATCCGACCTACGCGATTCCCTCGGTCACGGCCGGTGACGCCGGCAGCTACACCGTGGTCGTGAGCAACAACGGTGGATCGGTGACCAGCGTTGTCGCCACACTGACGCCGGATAATCCACCGACCATCACCACGCAACCGCAATCCACCACCGTCGACTCGGGAGCTGGATTCACGCTTTCGGTCGTTGCGACCGGCACGGGTCCGCTCACTTATCAATGGGCCAAGAACGGCGTTGCCATCGGCGGAGCCACGGCCAGCAGCTTCACCGTGGCGAACGCGGCCACCGGTGACGCGGGCAACTACACCGTGACCGTTTCCAATGCTTGCGGTCCGACGACCAGCGGGGCGGCCACCGTGACGGTGAATATTCCGAATCAGCCCCCGACGATCATCACGCAACCGCAACCTTCGACGCTGATTGTCTGCGCCGGAACCAACGTCGTCTACTCCGTGGTGGCCACCGGGACGGCGCCGCTGGCCTACCAGTGGAATTTCAATGGTGTCGCGATCGCCGGTCAAACCGCCTCGACCTTGACGCTCGCGAATGTGACCACCGCCAATTCAGGAAGTTACACCGTCACAGTCTCGAATGGACTTGGATCCGTCACCAGCACGGCGGTGGCCTTGACGGTGGCCACGGTTCCGACCATTACCTCCCAACCCGTTTCCACGGGCGCCGGCGCGGGCGGCACAATTTCACTCAGCGTCGTGGCTTCGAGTCTCCTTCCGGTCACGTATCAATGGAATCTCAACGGTGCGGCCATCCCCGGCGCGACCGGCTCCACTTACACCAAGGTCGGCATTACCACGGCGGATGCCGGCACCTACACGGTCACTGTTTCCAACGCCTGTGGCTCCACCACCAGCAACTCGGCATCGGTCACGATCGGTGAGCCACCGACCATCCTCGGTCACCCGCAGTCCCAGCAGGTAAAGGTCAATTCTGCGAGTGTGCTCTTCAACGTGGTGGCGATCGGCACGCAACCATTCTCTTATCAATGGCTCTCCAACAACATTGCCATCCCGGGTGAGACGAACGGGGTGCTTCAATTGACGGGTATCACCACGGCGATGGCTGGCAACTACGGGGTGATTGTTGCCAACGCCTTTGGCAGTGCCACCAGCACCAACGGCGTTCTGACGGTGCTCGAGCCGCCCGTCGTGACGACTCAACCGCTGGCGCAGACCGTCGCCCTGGGAGGAACGTTGAATCTCTCCGTGGTCGCTGCCGGCACGGGCCCGCTGGGTTACCAATGGAGCCGCAACGGAGTCCCGATCACCGGAGCCATCAGCTCCACCTTGACGATTCCAGGTGCCTCACTTTCGGACGCCGGCAATTACTCCGTCGCCGTTTCCAATATCTGCGGAGTGGTTCAGAGTGCGAATGTCACGGTGAACGTCATCGGTGATCCGCCGACCATCGTTACCCCGCCGGCCTCTCAGGTGGTGAAAGAGGGTAGCAACGTGGTGCTGAGCGTGGTGGCCAACGGCACCGCGCCATTGAGCTACCAGTGGCAGATCAACGGTGCGGATATTCCCAACGCCACCAGTTCCACCTTTGTGCTGAATCCGGTCGTGGCCGCCAATGCGGGGAACTACACCGTGCGGGTGAGCAATCCCTTGGGAACGATCACGAGCGCCATTGGTTCGCTGACCGTGCAGACGCTCCCGTCCGTGACCACGCAGCCTCAATCTCAATCCATCAATCATGGCAACACCTTGAGCCTGTCCGTTATCGCGACCGGGACCGCGCCGTTCACCTACCAATGGAACCTCAATGGCGCGCCCATCGCCGGCGCCACGGGCAGCAGCTACACCAAGGCGAATGCAACCTCGGCGGACCAAGGTTCGTATACGGTCACCATTTCCAATATCTGCGGCTCCACGACCAGCGCGACCGCCACGGTCACCGTGATCGGTGCGCCACCGACCATCTTGGGGCATCCGCAATCGCAGGACGTCAAGAAGGGTTCGACCGTGACGTTCAACGTCGTTGCCACCGGCACGGCGCCGCTCTCGTATCAGTGGCGCTTTAACGGTGCGGCGATCAGCGGTGCGATTGCCCAGACCTTCTCCATTCCCTCCGTGGACTTTCCCAATGCGGGCAGCTATTCGGTCACGGTCTCCAATCCCATCGGCTCGGCCACCAGCACGAACGCGGTCATGAACGTGCTCGCACCCGCGAGCTTTACGACGCAGCCGCAGTCGCAAAGCATCACCAACGGCAATTCCCTCACCCTCTCCGTCGCGGTCGGCGGCACGGCTCCCTTCACCTACCAATGGTTGCGCAACGGCATCAGCATTGCCGGCGCCACCAGCAATCCGTTCACCATCCCGGTTGTCACCGGCAACGATGCTGGCACCTACACCGTGGTCGTCTCGAACGTCTGCGGAGTGGTTTCCAGTGCGCCCGCGACCGTCACGATTCTGCCGGCTGGCGTGGCTCCGAGCATCATTGGTCATCCACAACCCCAACAGGTGAAGGAAGGATCCAGTTCCGTGGCGTTCAACGTGGTCGCCACCGGCACGGCTCCGCTCACCTATCAGTGGCTGAAGAATGGCCTCGCGATTGCGGGCGCCAACAGCTCCACCTTTGCAATTGCTCCGGTGAACACGGGCGATGCGGGCAGTTACTCCGTGACGGTCGCGAATACCTTCGGTTCGGCCACCAGCACGAACGCGCTGCTGACCGTCCTCAGTCCGATTCAATTCACTTCCCAGCCGCTTTCTCAGACGATCGCCAATGGTGGCCAGCTGAGCCTTTCGGCGACCGTCACCGGGACCACGCCGATTACCTACCAGTGGAATCTCAATGGCAGCCCGATCCCGGGTGCGAACGGCGCCAGTTATACTGTTCCCTCCATCAGCGCTGCGAATGCCGGCAACTACACGTTGACGGCGTCCAATGTCTGCGGTGCGGTGAACAGTGCGGCTGCGACCATCACGCTGGGAACTCCACCCGTGATCATCTTCAATCCGATTTCGGAAATTGTGATCGAAGGCACCAACGCTGTCATTTCGGTTGATGCCATCGGGACGCCGGAACTCCGCTATCAATGGTACTATCAACCGACCTTTACCGGCGGCAACAACGGGACCCCGATCACTGCGGGCACCAACGCCACGCTCGTTCTGCGCAACGTCGCCTTCGAACGCACGGGTTGGTACTACTGCATTGTCGCCAACAGCTTTGGCTCGGTCACCAGTCAACAGGCCAGCATCACCGTGCTCGACCCGCCGAGAATCACCGCCCAGCCGGGTTCGCAATCCGTGGGCAGCGGTTCCCTCGTGACGCTGAGTTCCGGGGCCACCGGCACGGCCGCGCTTTCGTATCAATGGTTCTTCAATGGTTCTCCGCTGATCGGCGCGAACGGTCCGGCCTTCTCCTTGTCCGGCGTGCAGACCAGTCAGGCGGGGCTCTACTTCCTGCAGGTCAGCAACTGCCTGGGAACGGTCAATTCGAGCACGGCATTGCTCACCGTTGACGGATTCACGGGCGGGTCCTCGGGTAGCCCGCAGACGATCGCCGATCCCAGTGTTTCGGGCGGGCAAATCACCTTTGACTTCACCACCCGCGATGGCTCGGTGGCCACGGCCGGGCAGATCGCCAATCTTGTGGTTGAAGGATCGACCGATCTGAGCACGTGGACGTCCGTGCCGGCCAGTGTTTCGATCGTGAACGACCGCTTCCGCGTCACGTTCAGCGACCCCGGGCTCTTCCCCGCGCGCTTCTACCGCATCCGCTACAACTAGCGCTTACTTCTTACGTTTTTTCGGCGCACGATTGACCCAGTTCGGGTTGGGAACGTGGGCTTGGTCGAGATAACGCTTTGCCTGCGCAACCAGGTCAGGACGCTGGTCTGCCATGTCGAACAATTCACCGAGATCGTTCTGCAGATCGTAGAGCTGAACCTCGCCATGATGCATCGGCGTGCGAATCGCCTTCCAGTTGCCGAAGCGAACGGCCTGCTTGCCCGCCCGCTCGTAGAATTCCCAGTACAGATAGTCGTGCTGCGCTTGCTTCTTGCCGGTGAGCGTGGGAACGAAGCTGATGGACTGAGTATTCTTCGGTTTCTTGGTGCCGGCCAGTTCGGCGGCCGTCGCCATGAAATCACCAAAGTAGGCCGCATGATGTGAAATGGAACCGGCCGCGATCGTACCCGGCCACCACGCGATCGTCGGCACGCGAATGCCGCCTTCGGTCAGGTTGCGCTTCATGCCGCGAAGCGGGCCGTTGGCATCGAAGAAGTCCGGGTTGTTGCCGCCTTCCTTGTGATGACCGTTGTCGGAGGTGAAGATGATCAAGGTATTCTTCTCAATCCCGTGCTCACGCAGCTTCGTCATCAGACGGCCCATGTCGCGATCCATGCGCGTAATCATCGCCGCCTGGCCCTTGTCGGGATTCGGCCAATCCCGGTTGTCGTAAATGCCGTGTTCAGGAACCTCCTGCCCGTCCCCCAGACTGCGACCGGCCTCGTTGTTGGCGTGAGGGACATTGAGTGCGAGATAGAGGAAGAACGGCTTCTTCACATTCTCGTCAATCCAACCGAGGCCCTCGTCGACGATCAGGTCGTGGGCGTAGTCGACCTTCTTGATTGCAAAGCCGGCGCCGTCGTCGGGGTAGTTCTTTTCCTTCGCGAGCTTTACCCACTCCGGATGCGGCACGTTGCGGAGCTTCACGGTGTAGTGGTTTTTTACGAGGAAGGTCGGGAAGAAGTTGTGGGCGTGACGTTGATTGAGGTAGCCGTAGAAATAGTCGAAACCCTGCTGGTTCGGATGACCGGTGGAATCGAGTTCGCCGAGTCCCCACTTGCCGCAAAGGGCCGTCGCGTAGCCGGCTTTCTTCAATACTTCGGCCACGGTCACGTCCTGCGGACGCAAGGTCTGCGCATCGCGGTTGTCCTTGCCGGCATTGCCGCGTACCCAGGTGCGACCGGTGTGCTGCCCGGTCATCAGCACCGAACGCGACGGGGCGCAAACCGTCGAGCCCGCGTAAAAGCTGGTGAGCCGCATGCCTTCCTTCGCCATGCGGTCGAGGTTGGGAGTCTTGATGTGTTTCTGCCCAAAGCAACCAAGGTCGCCGTAGCCGAGGTCATCGGCGAGGACAAAGATGATGTTGGGTTTGGCTGCGTGGATGTGAACTGCGGAAAGGGCGATGAGCGCCAGAAGGGGAAGAACGCGTTGCATGCCGCGGAGGTTACAAATCCACCTCAACGCGACAAGACCGGATTGTCAGCGGCCCATGTTCTTGCGGGCCTTTTCCAGAATCTCGCGTTCCTTGTCGGTGAGACTGTGAAGTCCTTTCTCCGAGATCTTGTCGAGAATCGGGTCGACCTGGCTGGCGATGAAGTCGAGGTCTTCTTCCTGGGTTGCCGTTGGGGCGGCAGCTCTGCGAACTGTCGATTTGTCCGGTTTCGCCGTGCCGCGCTTCACGGACGAGACGCCGATGTGCTTGGCAAGCTTGCGCAGCCAGTGCGGCTTCTCGCCCCAGTGAAACCAGCGGATGAAGGCAACACCTGTCAGAAGCCCGCCCAGGTGAGCCGCGTCGGCGGTGACGCCCATCGGGAAGAGGGTGAAATAGAGCCCGAAGCCGAACGCGATCCAGAAGACCGTGCGTAGCCGGAAGGTGACGGGAATACAAAAGAACACCAGGACGGTAATTTCCCGCATCGGATGCAGTGTCGCCAGGGCTCCCAGCAGACCGTAGACACAGGCGGAGGCTCCGACCACGTGGAGGTCGTTCGGATATACGGGCAGGACAGTCACCAGCAATTGAAGGATACCGCCGGCAGTGCCCGCCGCGAAGTAGACCTGCAACAGATTGGTTTTACCGATGGAATCTTGCAGCGCGCGGCCGATGAAGAACAAGCCAAGGCAGTTGCCGATGAGGTGCCACGGCGAGGGCCAGACGTGCAAGAATTGGTAGGTCACCAATTGCCAGACGTAGCCCTTCTTGATGCCGGCGATGCTGAGTTCGAACCACGGGTCGAAGGAGAATCCCGCGTAGACGCCAAGGAAGCTCTGCAGCAGAAAGACGACGCCGAGGATGATGATCAGGCGAACATAGATCGGCATCTCCGAACGGTATTCGGGTTCCCTCATGTAATCTCTGTCACCCAGCATGTCGCTAATTCAACTGCGCCAGTTCCTGTTCCACCAGCTCAATGAGCGGTTTGAAAATTTCAGCATCGAACTGAAAACGGCAGCCCGCGCGGGCAAACAGTTCCGGCAGCGGACGGGATCCGCCCAGTTCGAGGCTGGCTTTGTAGTCAGCCAGCGCCTTCGGTCCGTCCTGGCGGGAGTTGGCCCAGACCTGCAATGCGCCGAGCTGGGCGATGCCGTACTCGATGTAATAAAACGGACATAGGAAAATGTGCAACTGGCGATGCCAGAGATTTTCCCGTTCAGTTTCCAGTCCGCTCCAATCCACGTCGCCGCCGAAGCGTTCCATCAGCGCCACCCATTGTGCGGATCGTTCCTCGCCGGAGTGGCCGGGATGGGTGTAGATCCAGTGTTGGAAGGCGTCGACCGCGGCGATCCAGGCGAGGATGTTGAGGATGCCCTCGAGGTGCGTGCGCCGGGCGCGGCTGGCTTCATTGGCCGAATAGAATTCCTTTAGAAAGTCATTGCCGAGCAGCTCCATCGCCATGGAGGCCACCTCGCAGAATTCCATCGGCGCATGGCGATAGGGATAGACGTCCTCCTCGCGAGTCGCGAGGGCGTGAAAGGCGTGGCCCGCTTCGTGCAGCATCGTCTCGACGTCGCGTTGCACGCCAACGGCATTCATGAAGATGAATGGCAGTCGCGCTTCCGCGAGCGTGGACTGGTAACCGCCGGGGGCCTTGCCCTTGCGATTGTCGAGGTCGAGCAGCTTCTGCTCGCGCATGGTGGCAAATCCTTCGGCGAGTTCACCGTCGAGCCGATCGAAGATCTTCTGTATGCGTTCGATCATCTGATCAACCTGTTCAAAGGGCTTCAACGGAGCTCGATTCAGCGGATCCACGGAGAGATCCCAAGGGCGGAGCGTGTCCACGCCGAGTTGTTCCTTGCGTCGGGCCTGCAAGGCGCGCACGACCGGCATGATGGTCGCATCCACCGCTTCGTGAAATTTCGTGCAATCGTCCGGCGTGTAGTCGAAGCGCCCCATGCGGCGGTGCATATAATCGCGGTAATTGCCGAAGCCGGCGTTGGCTGCGATCTTGATTCGCAACTGGAGCATCTCGTCGAATTGCGATTCGAAATTGTCTTTCTCCTGGAGGCGCCGGGCGGACACCAAACGCCAGGCATCTTCACGGGTGGTCCGGTTGGTTTCCTCAAGATGAACGCCCATCTGCACGAGGGTCTTTTCCGCGCCGCGAAACTGCACGGTGAGCGAGCCGCTTAGTTCCTGGTATTGCTGGCCGAGTATGGCCTCCTCGGTTTCCAGCGGGATGTTTTCCTCGCGGAAGAGTTCGACCGAAAGGGCGGTGTCGCGATCGAAGACCTCGTAGCGCTCTGGCGGCAACTCCGCTCGCTGCGGGTGTTCGAGGAACATTTTCGCCAGTTGGAACTGCCGCGGTTTGATCTGCGGTTCGATGTGTTCGACGAAGTGGAGGTGCGCGTTTTTGGCCTCTTCCTTGTCCGTATGGCAGGTCATGGCGATGTAGCGACGCGTGCCTTCTTCGTCCAAGGCGGCTGACAATTCCCCGCTGGAATCGATCCAGGCCCGCAGATCGGCCGCGGATTCGCACTTTTGCAGATCCGCTTCCAATTGGTCGAACAACGGTGCCACGGCCTCCCAATTGCCGAGGTCGATCTCGTTGGGGACCAGTTTGCGAGGACGGTGAACGGGCAGGTTTCCGAATGGCAACAAGCTCATTGGCGCGGAGAATGCCGACCATCCCATGTTGGGGCAAAGCAGAAATCAGAACCTGGCCCCGGAATAAATACGCTAAAGTGGCTTCGCGGGTGGGCCGATAGCCGAAGAGAATTTGCTTGAGAGTACGGAGATCAATTTCGCATCTTCGGGTCGCAATTTTGCCCGAAGCCATTAACCTGTCCCATTCATGCCTCGCGTATTAGTCATCGACGATGAACCCCAGATTCGTTCCCTGGTAAAACGATTTCTGTCCCAGGCGGGTTATGAGGTCGATCAGGCGGGTGACGGCTTGGACGGGGTGAAGCAGATGAAAGAGAATCCTGCTGACTTGGTGATCACCGACATTCTGATGCCGAAGCAGGAGGGTTTGGAGACGATTCGCCAGATTCGCGAGATTTTTCCCGACTGCAAGATCATCGCAATGTCCGGGGGCAGCCAATTGACCGCGATGGATTTCCTCCCGATCGCGCAGAAATTCGGTGCGGCCAAGATCTTTCACAAACCCATCGACTTTCAGGAACTCGTGGACGCGGTGAAGGAACTCGTCCCGGCTGAAGACTGATTGGCTTAATAGTCAGTATTTCAGTAAACAGTCATCAGTAATCAGTTGATCGTGCTGAATACTGATAACCGACTACTGAACACTGTTTCCTCCTCATGAGATCCATTCTTACACTCCTTTGTCTTGTCTCCGCCTTCACTGCACGTGCGGCGGATGGTTTCGTTCCCCTCTTCAACGGCCGCAATCTCGACGGTTGGTACAACGTCAATTGCGCCCCGGAAACCTGGTCGGTGAAGAACGGCATGATTCATTGCACGGGCAAGCCGATCGGGGAACTTCGCACGACCCGGATGTATGAGAATTTCGTTCTCGAACTCGAATGGCGCCATCTGAAGTCCGGCGGCAACGCGGGTGTGTTCGCCTGGTCCGGTCCGATTGGTGCGCAAGGCGTTCCCTTTCTGCGTGCCGTTGAGGTGCAGGTGCTCGATCACGGTTATATTCGCGACAGCCTGAACAAGTCTTACACCACGCACGGCGATGTATTTCCGATTCACGGTTCCAAGATGGATCCGTTCCCGCCGAGTCGCGGCAGCCGCAGCTTTCCCTCGGAACGCCACGGCAAGGGTTCGCCGGAATGGAACCACTACCGCATCGAGTGCAAGGACGGCACGCTCTGGCTGCATGTGAACGGCCACAAGGTCTCGGGCGGTGAAAACTGCACTTGGCGTAAAGGTTACATCGCGCTCGAATCCGAGGGCTCCCCGGTGCAGTTCCGCAACCTGCGGATCAAGGAACTGCCTTCCACCAATCCCGCGCCGAAGGACACGGCACCGGAGTATGAAGGTCATCGCACGCTCTACACCGGCACGGATCTGCGTGGCTGGACTCCGCAGCCCAAGTCTCGCTGGCAGTCGGCGGATTGGCAATTGATTCACACGGGCGGCGACGACGAAGCCTCTCTAAGCTCGGCGGAATCATTCGGCAATGTGGAGTTGATCTTCGACTGTGCGCCGAAATCCAAGGGCGCCATTGCCGGTGGTGTTCGCGTGCGCGGCGAGTTGATTCCCTTTTCCCAGCTCGCCCCCGGCGGAGACATCCCGCCCGAAGTATTGAAAAAAGCCAGCCACGGTTTTTACCGCTACAAGATCTGGCTCCGCGATCGCATGCTCACGGTTCATCTCAATGGCACGCGGGTATTGGTCAAGGAACTGCCGAAAACCGAAAAGAGTCGCGTCGAGTTCATCGGGGGGAAGGATGACTTCAATCTCGCCAACATCTACGTCCGCGAGCTGAACTGATCATGCGGGCAGCATTCAAGGATTGGGCCATCGTTGTCGACGCCTTGGGTCGCGGCGACCAGATCATCATTCTCCGCAAGGGTGGGATTTCCGAAGGGCGCGGAGGGTTCCAGATGCAGCACGACGAGTTTTTGCTCTTCCCGACTCGTTACCATCAACAAGGCGAGATGGTGACGCCCGAAGCCGCCGGCCGTTGGTCCGAGATTGAGGCCAACTTCCCGCCGGAAGATGTCTTGCGTTTCGAGTTTTGCGCCCAGGTCGAGGAATGGCACGAGGTGCAGTCGTTGGAGCAGGCGAACCAATTGCGCGGCCAACATATCTGGAAGGATCAGATCATCGCCGACCGCTATGAATGGGGTCGCGAGCAGAAGATCTTTGCGATCGCATTGCGTGTCTTCCAACTGCCAGACGCGGTGGATCTGCCGATGCTGAAGGAATATGGCGGCTGCAAGTCTTGGATCGAGGTGGCGCAGGAGATCGATACGACCCAGACCAAACCGGTGCTCAGTGACGGGGAGTTGGCAA
>JBMYQZ010000099.1:0-11880 GCA_049601855.1 Limisphaerales bacterium
GCCTCCATCTATGACTGGTTGTGTTGAACGGTTTTCGAACACACCCTAGTCGCCACCGTCGGTCCGACCCTGCCCTCATGGTACAACTCCACCCGACTGAACTATCCTCGTACGCTTGATTTGAATTGGCCCAAACCCTCCGGCGGTTGGAACGCGCGAAAGCATATCGCTCACTACCTCTACAGCAACGTCGTCGCCAATCAGGGCCGGTGGCGGGAAGGGATCCGGTTTCTGCATTTCATGCAGGAGCGCGGCCGCAACAATTCCGTCGTTCGGAACAATGCCGCCCTCAATTTGGGCAGATACGACTTTGATTTCTTTCGTGACTACCCACGCGCGGCGTATTGGATTCAACAAGCAAACCTGCCGACCCGAAGTGAACTCCCTACTGTTCTGGCAGAGTGCTACTACCGCATGGGCAACCAGGACATGGCACTCAAGTCACTTGCCGGCAAACCTGCTCTGCTCGGCCAAGTTGATGGGCGCCATGGGTATGACCGATCAGGCCGTCCGGATAGCCGACGCCCTTGCCCGTGGGTCTCGGCCCCGTGAGGCGTTCCTGACTGCCGGCGATGCCTTGGCCTTGGTCGGCCGCTATCCGGATGCCCTCAAATACTACAATCAGGTGCTGACCGACCGCCGCCCGGCAAGGAATCCGCAGTATCTCAAACGTTACCAGACTCGCGCGCGTCAGAGCATTGCTTCCATCCAACTGTTCGAAACTCTTGATGTGACGAAACTCAAGAATGGGACGTACGCAGAATCATCGACCGGCTACGAGGGTCCCGTACGGGTCGAGGTAAAGGTGAACGCGGGCAAGATCACCCATGTCCGGGTGGTGTCTCACCGCGAAAAACAATTCTATTCAGCGCTCCGCGACACACCGGAGAAGATCGTCGCCAAGCAACACGTCAAAGACATCGACGCCACCAGCGGCGCCACCGTCACCGCCCAAGCCATTGTCAACGCCACCGCGAAAGCCGTGCATCGAGCGCGTTGATGCGCTCCTCATTTGTCCACCTGCAATTCCCGGTGGCAGTCCACGTTGTTCCCCGATACTTTGGAGCCGGCAACGGGATGCTGGAGACGAAAGGCCACCTTGGGACATCCAGAGACCTCGTTGCCACTCGCGATCACCTTGGCCCGATCCGCGTAGATGGCGTGACGCCAACCGCTGACCGTGTTGTCGGCAAATTGAATGTCCGCACCGGGCAAAGCCCAGATGGCATAGTTCGGCGGACCAACCCGTCGCATGTTCGTTCCTTCAAACCGATTGCCAGCTGCCTTCACCGATCCTTGAACTCGAATGCCCGCAACGCCGCCACCGCGGAAGGTGTTGCCGGTGAACGTCACGTCCGATCCACCAAAGATCATCATGAGCGGCGGCATGCCTCCCGTGCGGGAGAACTCATTGTTCTTGAAGACGACCGTCCAACCGGGATTCACGCCTGCGGCAACCTTCGCATTTTCCAACAAGCGGTTGTCTTCAATCACCGCCTTGCCTTTCTTACACCGGGCGAAACCGATACCCGAAGCCTTGTTGTGATGGATGTGATTCCCACGGATGGTCGCGGAGGAATCCTGGCTGAGACCGATGCCGGACTGGCCGTTTTCGTAGCACTCGTTCTGCACGATTGTCGCTGAGGCATGTTCCTGCAACCCGATCCCCGTCAATCCGTTGCCGTGACAACGATTGCCGCGAATCGTCGGATTCGCTTCCTCCTCCACGCCGATGCCGGCCATGCCGTTGTCCCGGCAAGTATTGAACTCGATGGTGGGCTTGGTATTGGCTCCGGTGCGAATACCGATCCCGGCGCGACGATTCGAATGACAGAGGTTCGAGCGAACGATGGCGCAAGAACCCTCGCTCACTCCAATGCCCGCCCGAATGTTGCCGTGGCAGAGATTCGAGACCACCAACGGGCTGGCGTTGTCATGTCCGATGCCGGCATAGAAATTCTCGAAACAGATGTTGTCCCTGATCAGCGCGGTCGAACCGTTCATGGATCCAATGCCGCCGCCCATGTTCCGATAGCAGGTGTTCGCAACAATCTTCGGCGAACACGTTCCTTCGATCCCAATGCCCGTTCGGCCGATATGATGAACAATGTTGTCGCGGACTTCGCAATCAACGCCTTGGATCAGAATGCCCGCATTGCCTGCCACGCCAATGTGTTCATGCGATTGCTCGTCGCCGCTGGTCGCGTGGTGATGGTTCCACTTGGCCTCGTCGTAGTTGCCAAAGTTCGCAACCGTAAAACCCCGCAGGACCGATCCTGCAGCCATCCTTACGCCTGTGGCTTTCAGTGGAAGACCGGTCCCGTCGATGCGGGTCACGTTTGCGCCGCGCTTGCTCCGCAGGACAACTTGGGGCTTCAAGATGATGGCTTCGTGGTAGGTCCCGGCTTCCACCAGCACTGTGTCGCCGGAAGCAGCCCGTTCGATGGCTGTTTGGATCGTGGAATACTCTGTGGGCACGCGAAGCGTTGCCGCCGACAGACCAAGAGCACCAGTCACACAGGCGACAAGAATCATGAAGGCAAAGGATTTCATCGAACGATCGGCTCATCGTGTCGTAAACCGGCAGATTTTCAAGGTCAGCTTGACTACCTTCCCCGTTCCACTGGGAGCTCACCCAAGGGCTTGCTGCAGGTCACCCCACAAAATACGCCCGCCTCGTCAACATCGACAAGGCGGGCGAGCGTGGAGATTGATTCCGTTTACTTCCGCAGGACAAATTTGCGCTTGGTGGCTTTGTTCTTCGTCGGGAAATCAGCTGGAACCTTCTGAGTGACCTTGCCGGTGGCGGCCCATTCGGTACCCCGGGTGAAGGTGGTGATGAAGCTCACGCCTTCGAGAGCGTCGTTGTCGTGGCCGAGGGTGTTGTGGAAGACGCGGCCTTTGCCGAACTTGATCACCATGAGGGAAGGTTCGTGGCGGCCCTTGAGGTCGGGCTTCGAGAGATCTTCGCCCGTGGCGAGAATGGTCATCTGCTCGGCCGGCCCCCGGAGCTTGCCGTAGCACTCGTCCTTGCCGGTGAGCCATTGCTTCGGCAGGCCTTTGGTGATCGGGTGATTCGCTTCCCGGACGGTGACGGGGAATTCATGTTGTTTGCCATGCGCACCGCCGCGGCCCTTGGAGGTGTCGCGGACGAGCTTGCCCTGGTCGTTGTAGTAGACGTAGGGACCGTCCTTCTCATTGCGATTGCCCCAGCCACCGATGCCGATCATGCGGTTGTAGGCCTTCCACTCGGGGAAGGAGTTGTCGGCCGCGTGAATGGAGACGAAGCCGCCACCGTTCTTCACGAACTTCTCGAAGGACTTTTGGGTCTTCGCGGGCCATGGCGCGGCGCCCCAACCGAAGTTGGAAACCACGACATCGTATTTGGCAAAGTCCGGAGCGAAGTCCGGATCGGTCTTGGCCTTGTTACTGTCCTCGGTCTTGATTCCAACATACTGAAGAAAGGCCTGTTCCCGTCCGGCACGGGTGGTGAACTTGGTGCGCTCCACGTTCACGGTGAAAAGCCCGGTGTCTTCCAGGTACTGTTTCATCATGATCGTGCTCTTGGGCCAGACGGAGTGATTGTTCTGGCCGTCAACAATGAGGGCCTTGAGTTTGGCGGCGTCGGCAGTAGGGGCGAACGCTGCGAGGGCGACGAAAAGTAGTAAGAGTTTTTTCATGGGCTGGGCGGGACGATAATTATGAGGGACTCAATTTCAACCACGGAATTCACGGAAAACCCAGAAAGGATTCCCTTGCGAGGCCGCGATACGACCGCAAGGATCCGAGCATGCAATTGAACCGACGCAAGAGTCTGGGTGTGCTGGGGATGGGTTTGGCCGCTGCCGCTGCGAATCCCGCGTTCGGCGATCATCATCGGAAGTCGCCGAAAATCTGTTTCTTCACCAAGATGTTCCAAGACCTGAGCTTTGATGAGCTCGCGAGCCTGACGGCGGAATTGGGCATGTCCGGCGTCGAAGCCACGATTCGTCCCGGTGGCCATATCGAACCGGAAGCTGCGCCTGACAAGTTGCCGGCCCTGGTCGCCGCAATGCGCAAGAAGAAGCGCGAGGTGACCATCATGGCATCCGGAATCAACTCTGCGACGGACAAGAAACAGCGGGCGGAAAGCGTCTTGCGCACGGCGTCGAAGCTGGGCGTGAAGCATTACCGGATGTCGTACTACCGCTACGATCTGAAGAAGCCGTTGAAGCCCCAATTGGCCAATTTTCGATCGGAGCTCAAGGAATTGGCGGCGCTGAACAAGGAACTTGGCATTCAGGCACTCTACCAGAACCACGCCGGCAACAAATACGTTGGCGCGCCAATCTGGGATATCTGTGAGCTGGTGGAAGACCTGCCGCGGGAAGCCGTGGCGCTGGCCTTCGACATTCGTCATGCGCACGCTGAAGGCGGTCTGGCATGGTCCTTAAACGCCCGTCGGGCCATGCCGATGGCCGGATCGGTCTATGTGAAAGATTACGTCTGGAACGGTCCGAAGGTGGTCAACGTTCCCCTCGGCGAAGGACGCGTGGACAAGAAGTTCTTCAAGGATTTCAAGATTGCCCGTTTTCCCGGTCCGATCTCCCTGCACGTGGAATACCTTCATCGCGATGAACCGAATGTTGCCACCAAGGGCAAGGCGGCCTACGCGAATGACCTCGCGACCCTGAAGCAGTGGTTGAAGGGATGAAGCGACGGCGGGTGATCGTTCACTTCTTCCCGAAATCCCGGGCGCGCTGATCCTTCACGCAATCCTTGTCGGTGGGCACGGCGTCGCCGGTTTTCCCGACCGGGTGAGTGAACATGTAGCGCCACACATCTTCATACGCGAGTGAGCCGTCGGGATTCTTCGGAGTCGAACTGCCCGGGGTGACAGCTGAGTGTGCCCGGCGCGTGTTGTTTTTCACGTCCAAGGAGGTGATCAGTCGACGGGAATTGCCGTACGGCGGACTGGCGTTGTCCACGTTCACGATCGGGCCGTAGTGATGGAGTCCCAGCAACTCCCACGATCGGCAGTAATGATCCGCCGTCCAACCACCATCGAGCACATGACTGAATCCGAAATAGCGATTCTGCGGCGTAGCCGACAGGAGCGATTGCCAAGTCTGATATTGATCGCGTGGACCGCAGAGCATCACGACGCGGGCAACCTTCTGATGCTTCGCAAAGCGCGCTGAAGTCGTTGAGCCGTGGGAACTGCCGGCCACGATGATCTTGTCCCAGCGCAGGTCTTTTCCGTCGGCCGTGAGGAACTGGGCCCACTTGCCCTGTGGGTGCTGCTTGACCAGCCAAGTCACGAACACCCGGGCGCGTTCCTTCATGCCGTCCGGTTTCTGAATGCCGGCCTCGTCGCTATGGTCTTCACCGGTCGCGGCTTCCAAACGCATGTTGCCGCGACAATGCTCACCCACCGGCTTCTGCTGACAAACCTTGGAGAACCAACGATTCGCGTAGTGCGGCTGGATCGCGTGGAGACCATAGCCGGTCAAGCGATCAAACAGGCCGGTTGGATAGCGCATCAACCAGATCACCAGCTCTCCGCGCGGCTTCACCCTGGTGTCGACGGCCGCAAATTGCAGATCCGCCGGCTTCTTGTCCGTACCGAACACAAAGTCGATCTTCGGATACTCGCGGAAGCGGGAGTCGAGTTTGCTCGCGCGGGCTTGGAGAACGTACTTCTGCGGCTTCGGATCGTCAAACGACGGCGCCGCCGCGGCACTGCCGGCGATCGCGACGAGGAGAAGCGAGGTGGTCACGTTCATGTCGTTTACTTGGAGACCGTCTTGAACTGGCGGATGTGTTTGGTGGAAGGCACGAACACCTTGTAGGACGCGCCGTCCTTGGCGACGGACAGCTTGATGAAATGCGCCTCGCACTTCCCACCGAGCTTGCCGTGGTTGGCAATGTGATCCTTGTTCTTCACGTTGTTCACGTCGCCGTCTTCTCGGACGTTTTCATGGACTTGGTACATCGCCTGGATCGAACCGGCATTCTTCAGCGAGGCCATGGCGACATCGCTCGTTCCCTTCGTCGGACCGTTGTTCATCACCGACACGGTCGGTTGCACGCTCTTTACCAGGATCGGATTGTTACTGGTCTTCAGTCCGTGATGATTCACCTGGTAGACATCCACGCGACCGACCAGGTTGAAGGGGACCACCAGCTTCTTTTCGATGTTCCAGGTCAGGTCGCCACAATTGAGAAAGCGGAAGCCACCCCATTTGATGAGGGAAGCCACGCTGGCCGCGTTGTCGGAAAGATCCTCGGGGTTGGCGGGCGGCGCCTCGCCGGCGAGGGGATTGCGCCGATACTGATTCTTCTTCGGGGAGATGACCTCACGATTGGCGGCGAGAACCTGAATCTCGAGCTTCGGCGCGCCTTTGAACATCGGTTGCTTGAGCGGCAGTACGTAGCCGGGCTTCACGGTGTGGCGCTGGCCGACTTCCATCTCCGCGTAGGGCTTGCGCCGCTGGCGCCACAACGCGGTGTTGGGGCGGTTAAGATCCGGACTGGTTTCGGGCAGGCCCTTGTCGTAAACGTTCTTCACTTCGACCATTTTCGCGAGTTCGGCCGCCCCGCCGAAGTGATCGCCGTGCCAATGCGTGATCAACATGTGGTCGATTCGTTTCAAGCCGGCAACCTCCTTCAGCACATGCACAATCCGTTTGGGGTCACGCCCGCCCGGATTGCCAGTGTCGAACAGCACGGATTCACCGGCCGGCGTGACCATCAAGGTCGAGCCACCGCCCTCGGAATCCACCCAGTAAATATCCAGTGTCTTGTTCTTCTTGTCGGCCATCGCCGTGGCGGACAGCAACATCGCCGCGATCAACGCAGCGCCAATTCGGGTCGTGTGGGTCTTCATGAAATGTGTATTCAAAGGGAAAGGAATTGACGCTCCGGAGCAATCGAAAACTCATGCAGGATTCACTGCATTTCCGATCGCTGCGGTAGGTGGAGACAGAATCATGATGGCAAATTGATGGCAGGACGAAGGGCACTTCGGATCCGGGACTGTCTTGTTATCATGATTCTGCACTTTCCCCGACGAAAGCGGGCTACCGCCCAGCAATGCATCGCAGGCTTTTTCCTGAGTTGAGTTGCTTCTAGAATGGCCGGACATGTTTGGGTGGTGGAAACGTAATCGGCGCAGGAAACTCAGGAGGAAGCCTTTCAATCCGGAGTGGCGCGAGTTGATTGATGCGAACTTTGAGATCTTTGGCTGCCTGGCCAAGGCGCAACAGGACGAGTTGATCAACCACGTGAAGGTGTTTCTCGCGGAGAAGAATTTCGAGGGTTGTGGGGGATTGGAACTGACGGACGAGATGAAGGTGATCATCGCCGCGCAGGCCTGTCTGTTGTTGATGCATCGGCACACGGATTACTATTCGCGGCTCAGGTCGATCCTGGTTTACCCCTCGTCTTACATGGGGATCAGCAACGATCCCCAAGATGCGGAAGAGGGCGAACATCGTCTCGGCGAATCATGGGACACAGGTGTCGTCGTGCTGGCTTGGGACGCGGTGCTCAGCGGCGCACACAATGTCGCCGACGGTCACAACCTCGTCTTTCACGAGTTCTCCCATCAACTCGATCAGGAGGATGGATTGGCGGATGGTCTGCCGGTTCTGAATGAGAAAGGCGATTCATTCATCGATCGACGCGGAAAGTACTCGGCTTGGGCGCAGGTGTTTTCGCGTGAGTTCAAACAACACGTCGAGCATACCCGACGGGGCAAACGAACGGTGCTGGATGAATACGGCGCGACGAATCCGGCCGAGTATTTCTCGGTCGCGACGGAGTGCTTTTTTGAGAAGCCGGTTTCGCTGAAGAAGAAACACCCGCACCTCTATCGCGAGTTGAAGAAGTTTTACAAACTCGACCCGGCTTCGTGGCGGACGCGGCGTTATCGCGTCAACCGCGAATAACCCGCACGAGTCGTTCCACCCGGCTGGGATCGACGGGTGCATCCAGTTTCCCGTCGCGCTTCAAGGAACTGCCCACGATCAGTCCGTCGGCAGCCGCGTAGTCACTGATATTTTTCTCGGAGACGCCGCTGCCGAGGAAGATCTTTGCATCCGGGCAAGCCTCCCGAACCCGTTCCAGGTCAGAAACACTCGTGGCCGCGCCGGTCCCCGTTCCCGACACCACCAAGGCGTCAGCCAGTCCGCGCTCGAGAGTATCTTTGGCCGCATCCTCGATGGATTGTTCGCCAATCACCGTGGCATGCTTGACGTGGACATCGGCGTAGATCTGCACGTCCAAGCCCAGCAAGCGGCGCGTGCGCAGAGTGCTGAACGCGTCGCCCTCGATCATCCCTTGGTCGGTGAGCATGGCCCCGGTATGAACGTTGACGCGAATAAAGCTTCCGCCGCAGGACGCGCACAATCCCAGCCCGGCAGCGGCATCATTACGCAAGACATTGAAACCGATCGGCAAGCGGATAAACTCGCGCACAGCCTGTCCGCACACGGCCATGGCCGCGATCGTGGTGGCGGGCACAGCCCCCTTGGTGAAGGGCACGTCGCCGAAGTTCTCCACAAATACGGCATCCGCTCCGCCTTGCTCGTAGGCTTGGGCGTCTCGGATCGCCGCCTTGATCACCGCCCGCATATCCCCACCAAAACGCGGAGCACCGGGAAGCGGCTTCAGGTGAATGACGCCGATCAACATTTCACAGCCTTTTCTCGGGCAGGTCCGTGGCCGTCCAGTCGAAGAACCCGAGGAAGCGATAATAATGGTGATGCGACTTGCCGATGAGCGCCCCGGTGGAGAAGAGATGTTTGCGCGTCTCCGCGTCGTAGGCGAGCAGCGCAAGCTTGGCAACGGAGTGCTGCTTGTCGGACTTGTACAGGGGCGCCTCAGGAGTCACGAGCGTTCCCGCTGCGGGAATGGGGAAAGGAACTTCCGGGATACCGACGAGTGAATTGCCACTGTCAATGGAGAGCCCACCCGAGCGAGCCTCGACGATCACTTCCGCATCACCCGCGGCATCCACCAGCAGGGCTCCGGCAATGCTCATGTAATCCCGCATCGCACCGAGGGCGTATTCCTGATCGGTCGCCTTCATATACTTGTCGCTCAGAAAAACCTTTTTACCACGCAGCATTTGAAAGTCCGCACCGGAGAGCGCCTTGTCCGCGGCGCGGCTGAGCAACAGCTCTTCAACCGCCGTGCGCTTCGGTTCGGATTGGCGGGTCTGGGAGCAACCCGCGCTGAGAATCAAACCGGCGAACAGGCCGGCAAATATCCATGTCTTCATAAAAACTTCAGGCGCAAACGCGCTCGTAAACCTCGTTGTATTCACGGCAGGTGCGATCCCACGAAAAGTCCGCGTTCATCGCATTCTTGCGCATCTGTTGGAACAGGTCCTTGTGCTCAAAGAGGGCGAGCGCCTTCTTCATTGCCTTGGACAATGCGCCCACCGAAAACTCGTTGAACTTGATCCCGTTGGCGTTGTCCGCGTCCTCGCGTATATCGATCACCGAGTCATCCAGGCCGCCGGTGCGCCGAACGATCGGGATCGTTCCGAATCGCAGGCTGTACATCTGGTTCAGACCGCAGGGTTCAAACCGGCTCGGCATGAGGAAGAAATCGCAACCCGCTTCAATGCGATGCGACAGCGCGAGATCGAATCCGATGCGCGAGCAAACCTTGTCCGGGAAACGTGCCTGCAGATCGAGATATGCCGCCTGAATCGCGGGATCGCCACTGCCCAGGAGCACAAATTGAATATCGCGATGGAGCAGTTCTTCCAGCGCGCCGATGATGATATCGACGCCTTTCTGGTCCGCCAGGCGCGTAACTGTGCCAAAGAACGGGACGTCCGGATTCGGCGGCAGACCGAGTTCGTGTTGCAACTCAATCTTGTTCATCGCCTTGCCGCGCATGCTGCGCACGGAATAGTGATGATGCAGATGGATGTTCTTGGTGGTGTTCCACTCTTCGTAATCCACCCCGTTGAGAATTCCCGTCATCCGATCAACGCGATCGCGCAACACGCCGTCCAGACTGCAACCGTATTCCTCCGTGCAGATTTCGCGGGCATAACGCGGACTGACCGTCGTGATCGCATCGGAATAGACGATGCCGGATTTCAGGAAATTAAGTCCCCCGTTGAATTCCACGCCGTGCATCTGAAACGCCGACTCCGGCAGATTCGTCAGGTCAAAGGAACGCTCCCGGCTGTAGTGCCCCGGGTAGGCAAGGTTGTGAATCGTCATCACGCACGGCGGTGCGTCCCAATCAGCATGTCGCAACATGGGCGGCACCAGACCCGCCTGCCAGTCATGCACGTGCACCACGTCGGGACGCCAATGGTAGTACCGGGCAAAGTGCGCAACCGCCTTGGAAAAGTAGATGAAGCGTTCCGGATTATCCGGATATTCCTCGTTGTTCTCACCGTAGAGCGCCGGCCGATCGTAGTAGGCCGGTTGATCCACAAAGTAGATCGTGAGGTTCTTCTTGAACTTGAGAACGGCAATGCCTCCGCTTGCCATCGTGCCATTCATCGGCACGTTCACCTCGTAGCCAAGGTCTTCGATCTTCTCGAACCGCTCGCGGATACCGTGATAGAGCGGCGTCATGATCCCCACCTCGTGACCTTCAGCCGCCAACGACTTCCCGAGTGCCGCCACCATATCCGCCAATCCACCCGTCTTGGAAAACGGATGCAGCTCTGCGGTTGCGAGCAGGATGTTCATCGGTTGGTTGGGATCAGGCCGCGGGGATCTTGTCAGCCTTCAGATACGGTTGCAACGGCTCAGGAATGTTGATACTGCCGTCGGCCTGTTGGTGGGTTTCGACCAGCGCGACGAACAAGCGCGCCAAAGCCGTGCCGCTCCCGTTGAGCAGGTGAGGAAACTCCGTCTTCTTCTCCCGCTTGAACCGCATGTTCATACGACGAGGCTGATAGTCTTCGCAGTTCGAGCAGCTGGAAACCTCCAGGTAAGCATCCTGTCCCGGTGCCCACACCTCGATGTCGTAGGTCTTCGCCGCGGCAAAGCCCATGTCGCCCGAGCATAGGAGAATAACGCGGTAATGAAGATCGAGCAGTTGCAAGACCTTCTCGGCGTTCGCCGTCATCTTTTCCAGCTCATCGTAACCGTCTTCCGGCTTCACGATCTTGATCAGCTCCACCTTTTCAAATTGATGCACCCGAATCATCCCGCGCGTTCCCACCCCGGCCGCACCGGCCTCCGCCCGAAAGCACGGACTGAAGGCGCAGTATTTCTTCGGCAACTCTTCCCCCTTCAGAATCTCTTCGCGATGAATGTTTGCCACCGGAGCCTCGGCGGTCGGCAAGAGGTAGAGCTTGCCCATCGTCGATTCATCCAACCCTTCCTGCACCGCATAAGCCTGATCAACAAACTTTGGAAATTGCCCGACCCCGACCATGCATTCGCGCTGCACGACGTAAGGCGGCGACACCTCGGTGTAGCCATGCTCCGTCGTGTGCAAATCCAAGAGAAACTGAGCCAAGGCCCGTTCCAACCGCGCGCCCCAACCCGTGTAGAGAAGAAACCCGCTGCCCGACAATTTGGTTCCGCGCTTGAAATCGATCAGCCCGAGCTTCTCGCACAGATCCACATGCGACTGCGGCTCAAAATCGTAACTCTTCTTCTCCCCGACTTTGCGGAGTTCCGGGTTGTCATTCTCATCCTTGCCCACCGGCACGGATTCATGTGGCGGGTTCGGCAGACCCAGCAGAATCTCGTCGCGTTCCGCATCCACCGTCTTTGCCTTTTCATCCAGTTCGGAAATCTTATCGCCAAAGGTGCGGATGTAAATGCGGCGACTGATGTAGGAACAACTCCTTTGCATTTAGCGGTTAGTGGAGGTCACACGGAAATCGCTAAACTACTAATCGCGAACGGT
>JBMYQZ010000100.1:0-11647 GCA_049601855.1 Limisphaerales bacterium
GAAACCGACGAACTCGGCCGGTTCGAACTTGGCCGCCGGATATCCGGTGAGCAGGTCAATGATCTCGCGGCCCCAAAGCCAGTCGTTGAGCTTCGCCTTGTTTTCCTTTTCCAAGAGTGCAGTGAGTTCGCCATCGCCGGATTTCTCTGCGACGGCGGCAATGAGTTTGTTGCCGGGCTGCGTAATGGCGTAGTTCTTCGCGAGCGCTTCTCTCAACGGCGCTTCACCCGAATCCGGGAGCGGCACGACGGCATCAGCGGATACGCCCAAAGCCTTGACGATGTCGTCCACCAAATCGGGACAGTTCTGCGGGACCACGCCCAATGCGTCGCCGGTTTCGTATTCGAGATCGGATCCAGTGAGATCGATTTCAAGGTGGCGCGTGTCCTTGGCCGAGCCATCCTTGTTGAGGAGACGGTTGGTCAGGAGCTTGGCCGGGTAAGGATTCTTGCGGTTGAAGCCTTCGGCTTTCTTTTCTTCCGGCGGTTCCCCGTTGCCACTCGCAGAACTTTCGCTCCCGGCGAGTTCTCCAAGCTTTCCCCACATGGCCTTCGTCCATTCCTCGGCCGGATCTTCGTAATCGACATCACAATCGACACGGTCGAGGAATCGATGGGCGCCGAGGGCTGCGAGGCGTTCGTCAAAATTCTTCCCGGCACCGCAGAATTCGGAGTAACTGGAATCACCCAGCGCGAGAACGGAGTAGCGGAGCTGGTTCAGTTTCGGAGCACTGTCTTCCTTGAGGTGATTCCAGAAATCAACGGCGTTATCCGGGGGATCGCCTTCACCCCAAGTGCTGGTGACGATCACGAGGTTCTGTTCTTTCGTGAGGTCGACCTTGGTGTAGTCATTGAGTTCCATCACGCGGGGTTCGAATCCCTTGTTCGGAGCCTGTTTCTTCAAGCCCTTGGCAAGTCCTTCCGCGGAACCTGATTGACTGCCGTACATGATGAGCAGTGGCTTGAGCTCGACCGCGGGTTCGGCCGGTGCGTCGTTGCTGGTCATGCCGGCATCGGAAAACACTCCGGCAAGCCAGCCGTTCAACCAGGCGCGTTGTTGCGCGTCGAAAGGGGCGTTTGGGGGAATTACAGGTACAGCAGACATCAACTCGGAATCAGTTTTGGACCGACGAGAATCTTCCCGTCGGACAAGTTCACTTCGTAGCGGGGCAGAGAACGCCGCGGAGGGCCGGCGATCACGCTGCCGTCCTTTGCATCGAAGAATCCGTTGTGGCAGGGACACACGAACTGATTCGTGCCCCCATCATAATGAACCGGACACATCAGGTGCGTACAGGCCGAGCTGTAGGCGACAAACTCGTCTTCGCTCAAACGGACCAGGATACAGGGGTGATTCTTGGTCGGGTAATTGAACTGCACGGCCGTCCCGGGGCTCATCTCGTTGAGGTCAGCGACGGTGATCGGTTCGTCGGCAGCAGGCATGGCCAATAGCTTTTTTTTCAGGGGAACACCCGCGGCCAAGGCGGCTGCAGAACAACCGCAAAAGGTGGCGAATTGGCGACGGGAAACAGCGTGTTCTTCCGATTGCTTGATCGGGAAACTGCTTTGCCATGTGGGTTTGTCTGACATTGTTGATTTTAACCGTCCCAGACCGCCATCTCAGCCGCATCAGGTGCGCCGTCTCGCTTCTCGAACATGGCCTCGTCCAAATGCCCCATCTCACCAAGGGGCATGTATTCCATGATATCGATGTCGATCTGGTCCGTCTCAGGAGCAGTCATCATGCTTACCTTGGTCTTCACGGTCTGAGCACCGAATTGGAATTCGTTCACCGGCTTTTCCTGTCGGTGCTTCTCGATGTGTTCACGCGGGCCGTAGTAAAGGGCTTCACTGGGGCAGACCGTGGCGCACATGGGCTTCTTGCCGACGCTGGTGCGGTCGTAGCACATGTCACACTTCATCATCAGCTCGTAGCTGACCTCCATCTTCGGCACACCGAAGGGACAAGCGATGACGCAGTTGGAACAGGAAACGCAACGCGGCTTGGCCGCGCTCATCACGACGCCTTCGTCGTCCTGCTTGATGGCGTCCGCCGGGCAGACCTTGGCGCAGGTCGGGTCTTCGCAATGCATGCACACGACGGGCGCAGTCTGAACACCGGTGGGCCGGTGCACGTATTCGAGGTGAATCATCGGCTTGCCGCGGTGCGTGTCGCATTCGCCGCAAGCCTGCACGCAAGCCTGACACCCAATGCAGCGGGATTGGTCGATGAAGAACTCGTAGTCAGCCATGACACTCATGCGGAAACCTTTTCCACTTTGCAGGCACAGACCTTGAACTCGGGAATCTTCGAGATCGGATCGAGCTTGCGATTGGTGAGCTGGTTCGCGGCCTTCTTGCCAGCCCAGTGATAGGGGATAAACACGGTGTCGGGACGGATGCTCTTGACGACTTGCGCAGGCAAGGTCATTTCGCCGCGACGGGTGGTGACCTTGACCTGATCGCGATCCTGGATGCCGAGCTTGCCGGCGAGGACGGGATGCAACTCGCAAAGTGGTTCGGGGTATTGATCAACCAAGCTGCCGATGCGACGCGTTTGCGTGCCACTGAGGTATTGGCTCACGACCCGTCCGCTGGTGAAGAAGATCGGATACTCTTCGCAGACGTCCTCGGCGGGAGGACGGTATTCGAAGGCGTGAAACTTGGCGCGGCCGTTGGGACGTTGAAACCGGCCTCCTTCAAACAGTCGCGGAGTGCCCGGGTGATCGGGCGTGGGACACGGCCAGAAAACACCCTTTTCACGCTCCACACGTTCATGGGTCATGCCACTGTAATCGATGGGGCCGCCTTTGCTAGCAGATGTTAGCTCGGTGAAGACCTCGCCGGGATCCGTGTAATTGAAATACTTCTCTTTGCCGAGGCGCTTGCCGAGTTCGCAGATGATTTCCCAGTCGAGCTTGGCATCACCGGGAGGCGTGACGGATTGGTTGAGCCGGATGCAACGGCCCTCGCCATTGGTGGCTGTGCCGTGATCTTCTTCCTGCAATGAACCGGCCAACACAACGTCGGCGTAACGGGCGGTTTCGTTGAGAAAGAAATCAATGCAGCCGTAGAACTCCAGACTCTCCAATGCTTTGCGGGTGCGAGCGGAGTCGGGAATGGAGACGAGCGGATTGAAACTGATGGAGAGCAGGCCTTTGATCTCGCCGGCTTCGATGGCGTCGATGATTTCGCAGGCGGTCAGGCCTTCACCGGGGAGTTCGCTTTCCTCGATGCCCCAAAAGTCGGAGATGTGTTGGCGGTGTTCGGGGTCATTGATGTCACGGCCTCCGGGAAGCTGGTTGCAGCGCTGGCCATGTTCGCGTCCACCTTGGCCATTGCCCTGACCGGTGATCGTGCCGTAGCCGCTGCCCTCCTTGCCGATTCGGCCGGTGGCGAGCACGAGATTGATGTAGCTGAGGACATTTTCGACGCCCTTGGTGTGATGCTCGATGCCCCGGGCGTGCAGGAGCATGGACTTCTTGGCTGGTCCCCACATCTCAGCACACGGGACAATGCTCTTCGCGGGGACGCCGGTAATCTTCTCCGTGTATTCCGGGGTGTATCTTTTGACGAGGTCTTTGATTTCGTCCCAATCGTCGGTGTGCTCGGCGATGAACTCCTGGTCAATCCAACCGTTCTTCACCATCACGTGAAGGATGCCGTGGCAAAGGGCACTATCGCGGCCGGGGCGCACGGGAAGAAAGAGATCAGCGGTGCGGGCGATCGGGGTGATGCGCGGATCGATAACGATGATCTTCGCGCCGTTGTCGCGGGCATTCCAGACGTAGTCCGTCAGGATCGGGAAGCATTCGGCGAGATTGGTGCCAGTGAGGATGATGACGTCGGTCTTCGGAATATCGCTCCATGGGTTGGCGGCACGGTCGATGCCGAACGCCATCTTATTGGCAGCGCCGGCGCTCACCATGCAGAGTCGACCGTTGTAGTCGATGTTCCTGGTCTGCAGTGCAATGCGGGCGAACTTGCCGTTGAGATAGGCCTTCTCGTTCGTCATCGAGGCACCACCAAGAAAGGCGAAGGAGTCTTTGCCGTATTTGGTCTGGATCCGCTTAATTTCGGAAACGGTCTTCGCATAGGCCTCATCCCAACTGCCGGCGCGGAATCCATTTTCATCACGAATGAGCGGATTCAGCAGGCGATCCGGATGTTCGTTCTGAAGGTAGCGCTTCACCCCTTTGGGGCAGAGTTTGCCTTGGTTGACCGGAAAATCTTCCCATGGCTCAAAGCCGATCACGCGATTGTCCTTCACCTTGAGTTGGATCCCGCATTGCACCCCGCAGAAGCAGCAGTGCGTCTTCACGACTTTGTCGGGTTCACGAGAATCCCAACCGCCGACCGGCGTGTAGCTGAGCGTTGGGCCGAATCGCTCAATGTAGTCTTCCTCGGATTTGAGAGTGAGTGTTGCCACGTTAGTAGAAGAGAGGGACAACGGACTCGCAAGCTCGCCCCTCCATCGCGATCCGTGCGCGCCCTGCACCTCGTGGAGGGGCGAACTTGCGAGTCCGCGTTTGGACTAGTTTGTGAAATCCAGCTGTCATCGACCGATTGCTGAGCCTTGATTCAATGCCACCATCCTTCGGCGACAGGCAGGACAAATATCTTGGTAGTGAACTTCTCCATGCGGAGTCGCGAAACGATAGTTGAAACCGAGTTTATCAAGAACGCTCTTGAGGTCCTCAACATGCATCGCGGATGTGTAGTCTTCACCGCAACGCACACAAAAGGCGCTCGGCCCTGCTTCGCCTTCACGTCGGTAAAGCGCAACGCACAACGAACAGAGGCGTTGAAACATGTGAAACAGCTTTCCGAACGGGATGTAGAACAGCAGGGCCAGAACGCTGAACAGGTGGACCATCACGAGGAATCCATGCCCTGCCCCAGTCACGAACTTGTAGCTCACCGTGAGGCCCAGTCCGGTGACGGTAACGGCGAAGATGAGGAGCAGCGGCAGGATGTCTTCGAAAAATTTCTGCGTGGCGCGTTCGCCAGCGTCGGTGAAACGACGGATGGCCGCCATGACCAGTCCGACCATCACGAAGACGGCGGCAATGTTCAGCAGGTTGAACATGATCGCGCCCTTGAGGCTGTGGATATGAAAGGAATCGACCGCAAAACCGAGCACCTTCACGAGGTAGATCTCGGCATCCGCAGCGGAAGCACTGAAGTGTACCCAGCCGAACACAAGCGGGAAGGTGATGGCGAATGCCAAGGTGCAACCGCCGGACAGACAAAGATGCATGATCCAGCGATACCAACTGCGGCGGCGAATGAAATTCTGGGCGACCATCTTGTCCGCGGCATCGACGACAGCCGACCGCTTCGGACGGAGAAACCTTCCCCTAAGCAGAATTTGGATCCCGCGACGAAGGTACAGCTTGGTCGGAGGACGCTGTGACCAGACGGTGAAGCGGTAGGCAATCGCGAAGGCAGTCAGAATCGAGCCAATCGCATAGAAGACGAGTTCCGGATCGAAATGCACGAGGCCACGAGAACCAATCAAGATTCCCGAGAACACCAAGGTGGCGGCCGCCAAGCCGGCGACGAATGCCCTTTGTGAGACGTTCTGATCCATAACGCGCAGCAGGCCTTCAGCAAATCGAGGACCGATGCGCTCCCTCGGCGAAGGGATGTATTCACGTCATGCATGAACGAAATTCATAGATCCCACCCAACTGCCGCCATGCCCGTCTTTGCCCTCGCCCAACTCTCGTCGTCGCGCCACCACAAATCTCATTCGTCTCCCGCGGCTCCCCACCAGAGCTTCGCCACTTTGGACAGGCTGGTGAATTTTGCGCATCCCCTGAATTCCCCAACCGAGATTTGCGTTAAACCAGTTGAATCAGCTAAAAAGCGCCCCTCGATGGACCCATTGAAACGCATTTTCGGACTGCTCGTCGCGAGCGTGATCGCAATCAACGCGCCAGCAGTCGACTTCTCTCACGAAATTGTGCCGATTCTGAAGACGCACTGCTCCAAGTGCCATCTCGGCGACAAGCGCAAGGGAGGTTTCTCCATGAACACCCGGGAGGATCTGCTACAAGGTGGCGAAAACGGCAGGGCCATCACCTTGGGCAAGGCCAATCAGAGCCTGCTCGTGGAATTGCTCGCGACAAAGGACGAAGACGACCGCATGCCGCCCGATGGCGAACCGCTCGCCCCCAAACAAATCGAGCTGATCAAGAAATGGATCAACGACGGAGCGACTTGGGAATCCGGATTTCGCTTCGACCAGCCGGCGTACGAACCTCCCCTGCATCCACGCCGACCCAAGCTTCCACCCGCGATCGCAGGTCGCTCCAATCCAATCGATCGGATCATCGACCATTACCTGAAGGGCCAAGGTCTCGCCCGCCCCAAACCAATCAACGACGCAACCTTCGCCCGCCGCGTGCATCTCGACTTGGTCGGCTTACTGCCTGATCCGGACAAGCTCGCCCCGTTCATCGCCGCAAACGATGTGACCAAGCGGCACGACATGATCGACGAGATTCTCGCGAATGACGTGGCTTACGCGGAACACTGGCTCACCTTCTGGAATGATCTTCTGCGCAATGATTACTCCGGCACGGGCTTCATCACCGGCGGACGCAAACAGATCACCGACTGGCTCTATCGCTCCCTGATCGACAACAAACCTTACGACCAATTCGTCACCGGACTGATCGCACCGACCCCGGAATCGGAAGGTTTTATCAAGGGCATCAAGTGGCGCGGCGACGTCAACTCGAGCCAGACGCTCCAAGTGCAGTTCGCGCAGAACGTCGCGCAGGTCTTTCTCGGCATCAACCTGAAGTGCGCGTCCTGCCACGACAGCTTCATTGATCGTTGGAAGCTCAATGAGGCCTACAGCATGGCCGCGATTTACGGCACCGAGAAAATTGAGATTCATCGCTGCGACAAACCCACCGGCAGGTTCGCCGCCCCCAAGTGGCTCTTCCCGGAACTTGGCGACGTCGATCCCAAGGCCGCCCAACCCGAACGCCTGAAGCAATTGGCCCAGCTCATGGTTCATCCGCAAAACGGCCGCACCACCCGCACAATCGTCAACCGCATCTGGCATCGACTCATGGGCCGCGGCATCATCCACCCGGTCGACGCGATGCAGATCGAGCCGTGGAACGCGGACCTGCTCGACTTCCTCGCCGCAGATCTGGCCGACCACAAGTTCGACCTCAAGCACACGCTCAAACTCATCGTCTCCTCGCAGGCCTACCAGAGCCAGGCCCTCTCGCAGAAGGAGGAACCCAAGCCCGGCGCCTACACCTATCGCGGCCCGCTCTCGAAGCGCATGACCGCTGAGCAATTCCTCGACTCCATCTGGCAGATCACTGATGCCGGACCAAGCGTTCCCGCCGTCAATGTGTTTCGTGGCAAGATCGAACCGGGCAAGACCATCAAGTCGGAGGTCAACGGCAAGTGGGTCTGGTCCTACCCCGAAGGATCCAGCAGCAAACCCAAGGCGGGCGAACGCATCACGCTGCGCAAGTCGATCAATCTGAAACAGCGTCCGCAACTCGCCACCGCCGTCATCACGGCCGACAATGAATACGCGCTCTACGTGAACAATACCTTGGTAAAGTCAGACAACCACTGGCCTTCCGTCGAAGTGTTGAACATCGGCACCCTGCTCAAACCGGGTAACAACTACATCATGATCGTCGGCAAAAACGCCGGCTCTTCGCCCAACTCCGCCGCGGTATTTTTCGAAGCGCGCCTCGTGTCCCCCGACGGCAAAGAAACCGTGGTTGCCACCGACAAGACCTGGCAATGGACCAAGTCGATCCCGATCACTCGTCGCAATCGTGCCTCTTTCAAGAAACCTCCGACCGATTGGAAGCCCGCCGCCGAAGTCACGAATCAGTCGTACCTCCCGGGCACGCTTCGCCGCACCATCATGACCCGGCTGGCGCAGATCCACTCCGCCGAGAACTACTTCGTCCGCGCGAGTCTGGTCAAACTCGACTTCCTCAGCCGCTCACTCGGTCGCCCTTTCCGCGACCAGGTCGTCACCACGCGGCCTGATGGACTCACCACTCTGCAGGCCATCGACCTTCAAAACGGCCAGATCCTGAACGAGATCATTCAACGCGCCGCCAAGAACGTTGCGGCCAGAGGCATGAGCAACACCGCACTTGTCAACTGGACCTATCTGTCGGCGCTGTCACGCACACCGACCATGTCCGAACGCCAGGTCGCCCAGGGTATTTTGAAAGCAGGTAAAGACACCCAGGGCATCGAAGATTTGTTGTGGGTCACCTTCATGCTCCCCGAATTCCAATTGATCCGCTAGCCGCGCGCCCGTCCTTCCGGCATCCTGCCGGGAGCATTGATTCGCACCTACCGCATGAACACAATCGAGCGCTCCACGCCACAAAGCTCCCGGCAGGATACCGGAAGGACGGACCTCGAACCGAATGGAAACTGCGGTAAAATCGACTAACCTAATTTATCCGGCCATGACCAAAATGAACGAACAACAGACCCGCCGCGATTTCGTAAAGAAGCTCTCCGCCGCCTCGGCAGCCGCCATGATGGCCAGCGAGCCGCGCCTGCTTGCCAACGAAGCCGTCGTGCATCCGAAGCCGACGGCCGACACCTGTATTCTCCTCTGGATGGCGGGCGGCATGGCCGCGCCGGATACGCTCGATCCCAAGCGCTACACACCTTTCAAGGTCGGGCAGGAAGTGAAAAGCATCCTCAGCACCTTCCCGTCCATCGACACGAACGTCGACAACATCAAACTCACCAAGGGATTCGAGAACGTCGCCCAGGTGATGGACCGTGCCACGCTGATTCGTTCCGCCGTTCAAGCCGACCTCGGCCACATCCTCCATTCGCGTCATCAATACCACTGGCACACCGGCTACATCCCGCCACTCACCGTCGCCGCCCCGCACATCGGCGCCTGGATGTCCAGGGTGCTCGGCCCGAACAACCCGGTCATTCCTCCCTTTATCAACATCGGTCAACGCCTCGAAGGTGTCGGTGAAAAGGAAGAGATCAAGGCCTTCACCACCGGCGGCTTCCTCGGCACTCAATACGGCCCCTTCAATCTCCCCTACCCCGAAGATGCCGCCAAATCGGTGCGCCCACCCAAGGGTATGGAACCGGGCCGCTTTGCCAATCGCTTCAAACACTACCGCAAGCTCGTCGACCAAAGCCCGCATCGCGATTACCTCAGCGACTATCAGCAGCAATCCATGATCCGGTCGATGGATGACGCTCATCGCCTCCTCACCTCCCAACACAAATCCGCCTTCGACATCTCACTCGAAGCGAAGGAGAGCTACGACAAATACAATACCAGCCGCTTCGGTCGCGGGTGTCTGCTCGCCCGTCGTCTCGCCGAATCCGGAGCTCGCTTCATCGAAGTCAGCACCGAGTACATTCCGTTCGTACATTGGGACACCCATGAAAGCGGCCACACCACCCTCGCCCGCATGAAGAGCGAAATCGACATGCCGATCGCCCAACTCATCCGCGACCTCGAAGCCAGCGGCCGCCTCGACCGCACCCTCGTCGTGATCGCCAGCGAGTTCAGCCGCGACATGATGATCGAAGGCATCCCCGGCTCGAACGCCAAGGACCAATCCCGCGCCCGGACCGAACGCCTTGGCGAAATGAAACACTATGGCCTCCACCGCCACTTCACCGGCGGCACCTCGGTCGCAATGTTTGGCGGTGGCATGAAGAAAGGCTTCCTCTACGGCAAGACCGCCGATGAACGCCCACTCGTCGCCGTGGAAAACCCCGTCACCATCACCGACCTCCACGCCACCATCTACCGCGCGATGGGCATCAGTCCCAAGACCGCCTTTGATGTGGAACGCCGCCCCTTCTACGCCACGATCGACGGTACGGGCAAACCGGTCATGGATCTGTTTGCGTAGCGTAGGAGACCCGTCGGTAAACCTGCTTACCACCAAGGCGAGCCGCGTGAGCTACGATGCAGGTCACTTCACAAACTGCATCGAGTACAGATCCGCGTTCTTCAACTGAAACTCGACGCGCACGGTTTGCCCGGCAAGTTCCCGCACGGACTTGCCCCGCTTCCACTCGATGACACCCGCGATCTTGTCATCCGTCAGGGGTTTCGATACGGCCAACACCTTGTTCGTTTTCGGATGACGCAACTGCACGCTCAAGAATCCACCGGCCTTCACGGCGTAATTCAGCACCAGCTTCTTGCCAGCGAACTGAATTGGCTTGGTCGTCATCTTCCCGCCTTCCGCTCCACCGCGGACGGAGACAAACCCATCAACGCGATAGGAGAATCGACGTAGCCGACTGTCCGGCCCTTCGTAATACGCCTCGCTGGCATAGACGGAATACTCGTTCGGTTTACCCGGCAACTGAAAGAGCCCCCAAGCCATGTAGTTGCTGCGATTGCCTTTGCGATCCTTCGGCGCGGATTCGGGGATCACGGGATCGGACCAGCGGTTGAAGTTCAGGCCATCGCGACTGCTCATGAAGACGGGTTCGACCCGACTGCCCTGCTTCGGCAGGTAGCGCGTGGGAAAGCCGACGTAAAGATGCGGCGCGCGATCGTAAGGTTGAATGGCATTGGTGTAGAGATGCTCCTTCTTCTTCTCGGTGATGCGCAGAGGAACGGGCTCGGTCCAATTCACGTAGTCTTTCGACGTGCAGGTCATGATGTCGCGCAAGCCGTTGTTGAACCAACGATGATAGTCCACGTAGAGACCACGCTCGGTGTCATAAAAGGCCAAATTCTGCGAATCGAACGCGCCCTTCAGGATCACCGGTTCGTTTTTGATCATCTTCCAATTGATCCCGTCCGGTGACTGATAGACGAAAAGTCCGCTCTGGTAGCGATTGGCCGTCTTCTCCACTCGTCCACGGGAAATCGCCTTGTAGCGCGCCTCCGCTTTGGCATTCGGGTTGGCATCCTTGAACACGGTGAAGCAATGCGTCCCAATCCCGTCCCACACGATGTTGTTCTGCTTCGAGCCGTTGAATTCGAACAAGCCGAGCTTCGGCTTCAACCAGTTGATTCCGTCCTTGCTCTCCGCGTAACAGGTCACCTCGCGATGCTTTGCTTTGCGCTTCTCGGTGTCCCAATCCGCTCCGCGGTAATACATCCGATATTTGTCCCCGTCCTTGAAGATCGTGTAGTAGGCGGAGGTATTGCCTTCCCACGGCTCGCCGGTGACCAACACGACCTCCCGCGGCGTCGGCCGGTGCAGATGGAGCGCCACATCACCGGTCATTCCGCCAATCAGGTGGTCATCAAAGAAGGGTTCGAGACGATCGCCGATGTTTGCGGCGGGAACATTGAACGCACAGAGGGCAAGGAACAGACTCCAAACGAATTTCATGCCGCGGTTATAACCGCAGCGGTCTTGGCAGCCACAACTTTTCTCAACCCCAGATCTGCCGATCGAGAGAGCGGTATTGAATGGCTTCGAAAATGTGCTCGCTCGTCACATTCTGACTCACCGCGAGGTCGGCGATGGTGCGGCCGACCTTGAGGATGCGGTCGTAGGCGCGGGCGCTGAGATTGTTTTCGTCCATGGCCATCTTCAGAAGGTCGCTGGTGGCCGCGTCGAGTTGGCAGTGCTCGCGAAGTTCGCGGGTGCCCATACGGGCGTTGCAGGGGATGTTGGGTT
>JBMYQZ010000101.1:0-11391 GCA_049601855.1 Limisphaerales bacterium
GGCCACCAAGTATCACTTCCTGAGTGAGACGCGCTTCATCGCCTTGAACTACCAGGCCGCCTATCACGAGTCGGACTCCCCCATGAACTTCGCCAATCCGAACGACCAGGACCGCGTCGAGCAGGCAATGGTCCTCGGCTACACCCACGGCATCAACCCGAAGTGGGTGGTGCAGCCGTTCTACCGTGTGTTGCACGCGCACTACACCAGCAACAACGATCGCGACGACTTCGTGCACACGGTCGGCATGTTCTCGTTCTACAAATTGAGTGACGACTTCAACCTCCGCGGCTTCTTCACCTACGACCTCCGGGAGTCCGACCTGCCGATCATCCCCGACTATCGCAAGTACGACATCGGCGTCGCATTGAATTTCAGCCGCAAGTTCTGATCACCGTCCCCACTCATTGAGCTCGCGCTCGCTTTCCACTCCAGGCGGAAGGATACCCAGCGTTTCCAGGGCTTCGCCAATGAGGTAAAACGAGCCGGCGATAACCACGTTTGGTTCCTCTGCGGTGGCCCGCAAGGCTGCCGGTAAATCTTCGGCCAGGCTCCCTCCGATTTTCGGGGCCAACGCATCCGTATCCCCCGCGCGTTTGCTCGCGACCGGTACCGTGATCACCTTTCCGAAATGCCCCGCGATGGTGTCAACGATCGCGTCAGCGTCTTTGTCTCCCAGCACGCCCAAGATCAGCGCTGGTTTCTCATCGGGCAGCACCTCGGCCAAAGCCGCCACCAGTGCGCGAAAGCCGTCGGCATTGTGCGCGCCATCCAGAATGAACTGTTGCTGACCCCGCTCCACCTGATGCAAGCGTCCCGGCCACTCACAGCGGTAACTTTCCAATCCGCGGGTGATTTGCGCGTCCGAAATGGGGATCAAATCGTTCAAGGTTCGAATGACCTGAATCGCCAGCTCCGCGTTTTGACGGGCGTAGGCTCCCGGCAACAGGTCGGTCAGTTCCGGACAGGGAGTTGCTGTGGTCAGGGGCGCACCCGACTCTCTTGCTGTTCGTTCGATCACCGCGGCTGCTGAGGACTCCTGATTCGCGGAAACGACCGGCACGCCCGGTTTGATGATCCCAGCCTTTTCGCCGGCGATCTCAGCCAAGGTGGATCCCAGGATTTCTTGGTGATCGAGTCCGATGGGCGTGATCACGCTGGCCAGCGGTGTGACGATGTTGGTGCTGTCGAAACGGCCACCCAACCCGGTCTCCAACACGACCAGGTCACACCTCTGCTCCGCAAACCACTTCAACGCCATCACAGTGACAAACTCAAAGAACGTGGGCTCGAAGCAATCTTCAGCTTCGACCAGCGATCGCAATTCCCGCACCTGCCGGACGGTCTCTTCCTTGGTGATCAGCTCGCAGCTGATCTGCATCCGCTCGCGGAAAGAGATCAAGTGTGGAGAGGTGTAGAGACCAACCCTGTTGTCCATCCCGAGCCCATAGATCTTGTTCAACATCGAACAGGTCGTCCCCTTCCCGTTCGTGCCGGCAACGTGGATGAAGCGCAGCCCTTCGTGTGGATTGCCCGCGAGCGCGGCAAGACGGAGGGTGTTGTCGAGACCGAGCTTGATCCCGAAACGCGTCAACCCGTAGAGGTAGCGAATGGCCTCTGGGTAGTTCATGCGAAATTGATCAGTAATCGGTAATCCGTCTTTTCCACCGAAAGCCTACATTCCAACAACTGATTACTGCCTGCTGATTACTGCCTCCCGCCTAATGAATCGGCTTCTCGTGCTGGGAGAGATGCGCCGCTGCAATGAAGGCCTTGAAAAGCGGATGAGGGGCGTTCGGCTTGCTCTGGAATTCAGGATGATACTGGCAGGCCATATAGAACGGATGATCCTTCAATTCGATCAGTTCCATCAATTGGCCATTCGGCGATGTGCCCGAGAACATCAGGCCGGCGTCTTCAAATTGCTGCTTGTACTCCGTGTTAAACTCGTAGCGATGCCGGTGGCGTTCGTTAACTTCCTCGGCGCCGTAAATCTCAGCGGCGTTGGAGCCATCAGTAATCTTGCAGGGCTGCGCGCCCAGGCGCATGGTGCCGCCCATCTTCGTCACCTTCTGCTGCTCATCCATCAGGCAGATGACCGGATGCGGCGTATCAGTATCGAACTCGATGCTGTCCGCTCCCTCCATTCCCAGAGCATTGCGGGCGAATTCGATGCACGCGATCTGCATTCCAAGGCAGAGGCCAAAGTAAGGAATATCATTCTCGCGCGCGTATTGCGCGGCCATGATCTTGCCCTCCGTCCCGCGTTCGCCGAAGCCGCCCGGTACCAGGATGCCGCCGAGTTTCTTCAGCATTTTCTCGGCGCCTTCCTTCTCAATGTCCTCGGCATCCACCTTCTCGATCACCACCCCGCAGTCATGGGCCACCCCGCCATGAATGATCGCCTCGTAGACCGATTTGTAGGCGTCCTGCAGCTCGATGTATTTGCCAACCACGCCAATCCGAACGCGATGCTGCGGCGCAATCAGTTTGCGAATGATCTCCTGCCAGTCCTTCATGTCGGACGGCGGGGTTTCGAGGCGAAGGTTCCGGCAGACCAATTCGTCGAGTCCTTCCCGTTCCAACATCAGCGGCACTTCGTAGATCGAATGATCAACATCCTTCTCTTCGATCACGGCCTCATACGGCACGTTGCAGAAGAGCGAGATCTTGCGACGCAATTCCTTGTCCAACGGGTATTCGCAGCGACAAACCAAGGCACTCGGCGCAATACCGATCTCGCGAAGCTTCGCGACGGATTGCTGGGTGGGTTTGGTCTTCAGTTCGCCGGCCGCCTTGATGAAAGGGACATAGGTGACATGGATGAAGACAACATTTTCCGGTCCGACATCGAGGTAAAATTCCCGGATGGCCTCCAGAAACGGCAGGCCTTCGATGTCGCCCGTCGTGCCGCCGATCTCGGTGATCAAGACATCCGCCTCGGCGATTTCGCTGACCTTCCGAATGCGATCCTGAATCTCGTCGGTAACGTGAGGAATTACCTGCACCGTCTTCCCGAGATACTTGCCCTCACGCTCCTTGTTCAGGACGTTCTGGTACACTTGTCCGCTGGTAAGATTGTTGAAGCGGGTAAGGTTGCTTCGCGTAAATCTTTCGTAGTGGCCAAGATCCAGATCCGTCTCAGCGCCGTCGTCGAGCACGTAGACCTCGCCGTGCTGAAATGGGCTCATGGTGCCGGGATCGACGTTCAGATACGGGTCAAACTTCTGGATGGCCACTTTCAGACCACGACTCTCCAGCAACGTCCCCAAAGACGCCGCCGTCAGGCCCTTGCCCAACGAGCTGATCACACCGCCGGTGATGAAAACATACTTCATAAAAACAACCGGGAACCGTGTCACGGTTCCCGGGGATTTAGAGGTAGGGAAAACTTAGGGGGAATGCAAGGACCGCGTCAGGAAGTTATTCGCTTTTCCAGAATCGCGGCGACTTTTTCGGCATCGGCGGGCGTATCAACCCCGATGCACTGGTAATCCACCGGCACTACCGCGATGGAAATCCCGTTCTCCAAGGCGCGCAACTGCTCCAGTTTTTCGGCGTTTTCCAGCGGAGACGGCGGGTGTTGAACCATTTCGAGCAGCGTCTGGCGGTGGTAGCCGTAGATGCCCAGATGTTTCAGGAACGGAAAGGCGCTCATCTGCGCCACATCTGATTCGCCGGCCTGATCGCGGAGATACGGAATCGTGCGGCGGGAGAAATAGAGCGCCTGCCCATTCAGACCGCGAACGACTTTCACAACATTCGGGTTGTCGTATTCGTCCGCGTCCTTGATCGGCGTGCCCGCCGTGGACATCGCGCAGTGCGTGAGTGCCCCCGCGACAGCATCCACCACCGCCGGATCGATCAGCGGCTCATCGCCCTGCACGTTGACAACCGCGTCGCATTCATTCCGCTGCGCCACCTCGGCAATACGATCAGAGCCGCTCGGATGATCGGCGGCGGTCATTTCCACCTGCGCAAACTTCTCAGCCACTGCGGCGATGCGCTCGTCATCCGTCGCCACAATCACGTCTGCCAAAGACTGCGCCTCGCGGCAACGATCCACGACATGCTCCACCAGTGACTTGCCGGCGATCACATGCAGTGGCTTGCCCGGGAAACGCGTAGAAGCGTAGCGGGCGGGAATGATTCCCAAAATCTTCATTCGCTTACTTGGCGAAGAACGGGAAGAGCTTCTTCAACTCCGCCTTCGACGGACGGCGGCCGTATTCGCATAGCTCAAAGGCCTCGGCATACTTCACCTTCTCACCGGCGTCCTTGCCGTACCACTCCACCAATTCGTCGCGGAAGCGTTTGGCGAGATTCCCTTGGCGACGCTGCCAGGAAAGGCGGAGGATCTCCTTGCGTTGCTTCGGATCGGCCGCCTTGCGCTTGATGAGCACGGCGGGATTGGCGAGCGCACCGCCTTCGTAAACCTGCGACTCCAAAGCGTCGATGGCGTGCAGTTTGTCCTCGAAGACATCGTCGATCGAAACCGCCACGTCCGGCTTGAAGGGATAAGGCTTGGTGAATCCGTCTGGGAAATAAAAGAACGTCGCGCGCTTCTGCAAGGGCGGCGTGTCCGGACAGATGTAGGGCACAGCCACCATGAACGCCGCGTCCTGCACCAGGATGCCGGTGTAACGATGATCCGGATGGTAATCCCACGGACGATGCGCAAACACCATATCCGCCTGCCAGTCGCGGATCAGGCGGGTGATCTTCTTGCGGTTCTCCAAGGTGGGTTCCAGCTCACCATCGTGAATGTCGAGCACTTCCACCTCGATGCCCATGCGCTTGGCCGCTTCCTTGACTTCTTTGGTGCGGCGAATGGCGAGCGGACCACCGGCCATCTTCCAGTGACCGATGTCACCATTGGTGACGGAAACCAGCTTCACCTTGTGTCCGGCCTTGGCGAACTTGATCGCCGTGCCACCCATTTGAAATTCAGCGTCATCCGGATGCGCACCAAAGGCGATGATGCGCAACGGTTTGTCAGCAGCATTGGCGATAATCGCCAGCGAAAGGGACAGGAGTGTGAGTATGCGAGTTTTCATGGGTACAAAAGATTGGCGGCAGAATAGACCAAGCCATGCTGCCGCCAAGTCTTTTGCCGCCCGAAGAGATCCGTTACTTAGTGGGATCTTTCGCAATCAATTCCTGAAGTTCACAAAGATTTTGCCAGAGATCCGACAGGTAACGAACGGTGTCAGAACTTTCCGGTGGACCAGTGGCCACTTCAGACGTGTTCGCGACACCATGGGAGTCAAGTTGAGAGTGATTCAGTTCGGGGTTCAACATATTGGCGGTGACTAAACAGCACCCCCGCCGCCCCGGCCATAGGTGCGTTTCCGACCCGGGTTAGGTGATCCTCCCAAACACCATCCTCCAGTCAGATCTGATGTCAAATGATGTGTCTGGCTAATTATCAAACCAGCAAAACTGGTGTTTGGGGGGCGTTTTCTGGTTAATCTGCGGCAGCACGAATTCATGAGCGAGCCTGTCCCTCCCCCGAAGAAGAAGCGTAAGGTATCGATCCCAACGGTAATCACGCTGTTGGTCCTGCTCGCCGTCGTGCTTTGGCAACGGAACTGGATTGCGGATCAGGCGAAGCTGAAGGGGATCATCGACGCGGATGCGCCGGACCCAGTGGCCATCAAGGATTTGGTCGATCGTTCGTCACGACCACACAAGGTTCTGACCAAATTGTGGCGCAGTGAAAAGATCCCTCATCGCTGGGAAGTTGTCAGCTATTTGAACCGACATGCCGGCACAACTCCGGAGGTACTCGAAGACCTGGGGTTCATCATCGACGAGTCGACCTGGGATCGCGACATGTCGGTGCGCTTCATCGGTGTGAACCTCGCCCGCATCACTGGGCGACCCACATGGCTGGATGCCGCCCGTGGACAATTGACCGATCCTGATCACGAAGTTCGGCTGGAATCCCTGCACGTCTTGAATCGCTCCCAGGCCACCAATGCCCTGGCCGACATCGTGAACTGCTTGGGCGACGATCATCGTGCAGTCCGGGAGTTTGCCGCGGGCATGACGCGGAACTTCGCCGGCGTACCGTTTCCAGGCAGCAACCTCGTAGCGGAAATCAACCAGTGGTGGACCACAAATCGAAGTGGCTACCCGCAGCTTCCGGCGGTGCGAGAAATAGAGCCGTCGATGGGGCCATCATTCGGGCACCTGGTGTTCGAATCATTCAAGGGCGAACCAGTTCCGCTCAGTCGATTCGCTGGCAAGCCAGTGCTGCTGAGTTTCTTTGCGACGTGGTCCGCACCAAGCCTGTTGCAATTCCCCGCACTGATGCAGCTGAACACCCTGCACGGTGAACAAATCAAGATCATCGGTGTGGGAATAGATCCGATCGCCAGTGATCGCACCAAACACGGTGATGCCTTCGACCCGGCAGAAGCAAAAAAGCACGTGATCCGAATGGTGTCGATGCGCCGGGTGAATTACGAGGTGGTGTTCGATCCCGTGGGGCAGGCCTTGTTGCAGACCGAGGGCGCGGAAATCCCAGCCCACATTCTCCTGAATTCAGAGCATCGACTGGTGCGGAGATTCACCGGGTTTAGAGACGCCAAAGCAATGACGCGCATCGTCACGGATCTACTGCAACTGAACTCCAACTAGTTCGGCTTTTGCCAGAACACCAGACTGGTTCCTTGAACTGACCTGAACCCGAGTTTCTCATTCTCCTCCATCTCATCCAGGGCTTCGGTCACGCCCTTCCAAATTCCGTAGTCATGCCAGATGATCACGCCCCCCGGGCGAATCAGTTTCATCGCGGTCTTGGTGTCGGCCACGGCGTAATCGTATGCATGTGAACCATCCACGAAGACCAACGAACAAGTTCCCTCGTACTCAGAGAAATCGAAGTCAGCGGAATCGCCAAAGAGCTGGGTGATGCGACCGACCACCTCTGGCATCTCCTCTTCGCGGGCAACGTAACGCGCGCCGGAAGCAGGCTTGTCGATGAAATGTCGTTCACCTTTTTCCACGTCAAACTTCGTGGGCGCCTCGGGCGGGAGGTCCAGCGTGAAGACCTTTCCCTTGCCGCACTGATTGAGCGCGAGATTCAGAGTCGTCCGACCATCGAATGTTCCGATCTCAAAGATGTTTCCGTCGTCGCTGATGTTTCGGGCGCATTGCGCCAACACCGCCAACTCACTGATCCGGACATTGCCGTTTGCCTTGGCGGTCTCGACGAGCCGAATCCACCGCGGTTTCACGCAGGACGACCACTTGGCAGTGGGTAGCGTCCGTGATTGCACGAACTTGCCTTCCTTGCCCTTGCGTTTGTTGCGAAACTCCTTCCATCCACGGGCAAAATTCGAAAACGGAATGTAAATCCGCGTCGCGTAGAGGCCCATGAAGATCTGACCAAGTTTCATCCCAACTTGAGTTTCAGAAATCCGACTTCCATCGCGAGGGCTTCCTGGACGTTGGTGTACAACAGGCGGTTGGTCTGCTCAATGACGCGCAGGTTTTCCTGCGCGGCCGTCGCATCAATGCGTCCGGCCACCTGGCGCGAAGATTCCCCGAATTGCTCCAGCGTCAACAATTCGGCATCGACGTCCAGCGTCTGCAACCACACATCCCGCAACCACCATTGCAAGGCGACCAGCATTTCACCGCGACAACGGCGATACTCCGCCTCCACCGAGGCCTTCAGCTCGTTCTCCCATTGTTCACGTAGCTTGGGATCGACGTCATCGTATTGCTGCAATGGCGAAGCGGCCTCGAGTCGTCCGGTAAGTTCTTCCTTCATTTCGGCCAAGGCAGCCAGGAGCTTGCCCAACAACTGGTAACGACCGAGCAGGCCATTCCCGCCATTGGCCGCCATGGAGGAAAACGACTCGATCCAACCCAACTGCCGATCGTTGAAGTGAACGTCCGCTGCCGTGCCGAAGGTCAGGCGCAAACAACGGGAAATAATCGTGTCCAACATCCGTTGCGGCTCCGTGGTCAACAGGATGATCACCGATTGCGGCGGCGGCTCTTCGAGCGTTTTCAAGAATGCATTCGCCGCCTCGACCTTCAGGCGATCCGCCGCGACGATCACCGCGCATTTATAGCCGGCCTCAGTTGGTTTGAGGTTGATCTGGCCAATCAGGCTGCGCACCTGACCGGTCACAATGAAGCGCGACTTGGACTCCGGCCGCAACCAACGCACATCCGCGTGATTGCCTCCCATGACCTTGCGGCAGTTTGCGCATTCATCGCAGCAATCGATCGGCAACGCGCCGCCATCCTCACGCACGGGATTCTCGCAGTTGAGTGTCTTGATGAGCGTCTGCGCGACGTCCTCCAGATCATCCAACTGATTGCCGGACAGCAGATACGCATGCCCCAAGCGCCCCCGCTTCAAGCTGCGTTGCAGCAACTGAATACTGGGCTGGGTGGCGGCAAGTTCGGCAAAAGCCATGTCCGTATCGTGGTCGTCAGCGGCCGGGATTGGCGAACCAAAAGTAGCCGAGTTGTTCGCAGTTCAGGCCAATCCCGGCCGACTGGGAGTTCAGAGAATCGGAAGTGCGAGGCGTTTCATCTCGTCGAGATAACCCTCGCGAAAGGTGGGAAATCTCAACTGGTAGCCAAGTTCACGGAGCTGGGTGTTGGCGACACGTTTGTTGGTGAGTGCGCGTTTGCGTTTGGTGGGGGCTTCAGCGACAGGCGGCATCGATTTGCCAAGACGCTCCGAGAGCCAGGTGAAGAAGTCCGACTGCGTCACAGGTTCGTCATCGGCAACAATGGTCACCGGAGGGGCGGCATTGTTTGGCAGCAGCGCTTGGATGGCTCCGACCACGTCGTCGCGATGAACCTGATTCAGCCAACGCCCGGGGTCGCCGGTCAGTCGGGCTTCGTCGGCCAAATACTTGAGGAAGAGATGACCGCGGCCCGGCCCATAGATGCCGGCCACCCGCAGGATCTTTGACTGATCGCAAGCAGCGAGGAATTCGTCCTCGGCGCCGCGCAGAATCTTGCCGGTCTCCCCTGCTCCTTCGGCCGGCGAACCCTCGTCGACAACCGAACCATCGGTCTGCGCGTAGACGCTGGTGCTGCTGGTGAATACGAATCGCTTGGGCGGATGGTTGCCCAGCCATCGGGCCAGTAATCGCGAACCCTTTTCGAAGACGTCGCGGTAGGACTCAATACCGCCACGACTGGAAGAGGCGCAATGAATCACCCAATCAAACCCCTCATCGAGTTGAGCCCAAAACGACGAATCGGCAATATCGCCATGGCGGACCTCCACGCCGGGTGGGGCTTCTCCTTCATCCGAAACACCCCGTCGAATACCGACCACGTCGTGTCCATCGGCGACGAATCGTTCCGCCAACGCCGTTCCCACGTAACCCAGTCCGAGGATCAGGGTGCGCATAGGCATTCAGTTTGCCGGCGGTTGCCAGGGAATACGACCGCCGTTCTGGATGTGCAGGCGGAGACGAGTGGTCAACTGGTTGTACGTGCCCGTGCCGCGGTGCTTCTTGTCGGTGGCGAGGTTCGTGGTTTCATAGGGATCGTTCTTGAGATGGTACATCTCAATCGGAGCGAAGGGGCTGTTTTGAAGGACCTTCCAATCTCCCCGACGCAAGGCCTGGGTGGTGAGACCCTGGTAACGTTGATTACCTTCACGACGGACGAAGTAGAGTTCCTCGTGTTGCTGCTGGCCTTTCCTGCCCAGCAGCGTCGGGAGAAACGACAGTCCGTCAATCTTGTGTTTGATTGGAGTCTCTGTGAGTTCGGCGAGAGTCGGCATGATGTCCATGGTCGCCCCGCGATGCTCGGTGCTGGAACCGGCCTTGATGCGTCCGGGCCATTTGGCAATCGTGGAGACCCGCAGGCCGCCTTCATACATCGATTGTTTGCCATCACGCCACGGAAGACAATTGGCACCGACATTGATCTGTCCGCCATTGTCGGAGGAGAAGATCACCAGCGTGTCCTTTTCCTGGCCGCTTTGCTTGATCGCCTTGAGCACCTTGCCAATGCCCTCGTCCATGTGTTCGATGAGCGCGACGAGTTTGGCCCGTTTGTCGGAGATTCCCTTTTCACGGGCCTTCACCTTGGTGATCCATTCCGCAGGAGGTTGGATCGGGGTGTGCGGCGCGTTGTAGGCGAGATAGAGGAACCAGGGCTTCCTGGAATCCTTCTTCATGTTCACGTAATCGACCGCCCAGTCAGAAAACAAATCCGTGGCATGACCTTTGGGATCGATTTCGCGGTCGTTGATGAACATGTAGTTCGTGCCGTGGCGACGGTGGTTGTAGTAGTCGTCCATCATGTCGCCGAGGAAGCCCTTGAACCAATCGAAGCCTTTTTCGTTGGGACGATTCGGCGACCAGAGACCGAGGTGCCACTTGCCGACCATGCCGGTTTCGTAACCGGCCTGCTTCAGGGTTTGCGGCAGCGTGATGGCATTCGGGTCGAGGTAGCCCCAGGAATTAACCGGGTTGCTGCGGATGACTCCGGGCACGCCGACGATATCCGGATAACGCCCGGTGATGAGCGAAGCACGCGTGGGAGAACAGACCGGGCAATTGGCGTAGAAGTTGTCGAACTTCATGCCTTCACGCGCCAACTGATCAAGCGCGGGTGATTTAAGATCCTTCGCGCCGTAGCAGGAAAGATCTGAGACCCCGAGGTCATCGACAAGAATGACCAAGATATTCGGCTTCGCCGCTGAGAGGCCACCCGCGGTCAGGCAGAGGGCAGCTAACAGTAGGAATTTTTTCATCTTCAGAGGGAATCGGTGGTGCGTTTGCCGTCGAGGAGGCGGGTGATGCCAAGCGGATTGTCGCTCCGCAATTCGGCAGGGAGAAACCCGTCGGGCGCATTCTGATAAGACACGGGGCGGGTGAACCGGCCGATGGCCATGGTGCCGACCGAGGTGCTGCGCCCATCACTGGTCGAGGGAAAGGGACCGCCATGAACCATTCCGTGGCAGACTTCAACTCCCGTCGGAAAGCCGCCGAAGATCAAACGACCCACCCGGCCTTCCAAAGCAGCAATCGCCACACCGGCACCAGCCAAATCAGCTTCCGTTCCGTGGATCGTTCCGGTCAACTGACCTTCCTGCGCGTTGATCACCTCCAGAAGTTCCGACTCACTTTCGTAGGTAACAAGCGTCGTGGCGGGACCAAACGCTTCTTCGGCCAAGACCGGATTCGCAAGAAAGGCTTGCGCCGTCACTTTGTAAACTGCGCTTCCGACCGTGCTGTTTTCTTCTCCGGCTTGGCTGTGCAGGACTTCGATGCCGTCACCGCTCAATCCCGCCCGCGAGCTGAGTGCTTCGCGGTAAGCCGATGCAATGTCGGCGTTGAGCATGCAACCGCTGGCACCCTTGAGTCCTTCGGTGAGTTTGGCCGCAAACTGGTC
>JBMYQZ010000102.1:0-11312 GCA_049601855.1 Limisphaerales bacterium
ATTTGTACAAGCCCGATCTTTGGCTTTTTCAAGTTTTCGAACACGCCCTAGTCTCTTGAACGCCTCGCTCCGATACTTGCTTGATATCGAGTATTTCATTTCCAAGACAAAACGACGTGTACCGAGCTTGAATTGTGCGTCGATAATCTTTCCTCCAACGTCCGCTGGTTTCACCCCGTACACTCCTCGGGCCTGCCTGTAGCCGGTGGGGTTTTGGGTGTCGACGTGATAGGTGGTGAGCTGGACCCCTGTTCGCCGTTTGCGGATGCGGTTGCCTTCGTGGTCGTAATCGCATTCGAAGAGGATGACGTTGTTGGAGTTGCGACGACGGATGGGGCAGTTTTCGAAGTCGTATTCGTCGCGGACTTCGGCGCCCCGGTCGGAGCCGATGGTGGTGTTGCCGTTGTCGTCATAGGTATCAGCGGTGATGCGATCGTTGTCGTCGCAGGTGACATTCGCGTTGGAAGGTTGGCGAATTGGCGCTTCCACGGGCGGGGGTGTTTGCTAAGACTTGCGGCGCCATGAAGGTTCGGGAACCGGAACGGATGAAATCCTTACTCTCGTCAGGGGCGAGAGTCTTCGATCTCTACGACCTGATGGACCGGATGGGGACGGTGACTTTTCGGTTCACGAAGAAGTACATCAACATCCCACTAACTGCTGCGGCGACCGGTTTGTTGGGGCGGGAGGTCGGCGGGGAAGGCTTTGATTGGCAGAAGCTGATCTACACTCCCTTGATCATCACTGCGGCGATCTGTGCGGTGGGGGTGGCATTGAAGATTCCGAACTTTCTCAGTGCGGCGGCCCGGAATTTCGCCCGGCTGCAAGGTCATCTGAACATGGTGCAGCTGAAGCGCAACCGCCGGCATCACCACGCGGGTGTGCTTTGGCGGCGACATTTCGTTTATCACACGCGGGAGCGTTATTCGGAGGAGCAGATGGCGGAGTCCGAGAAGCAATACGGTCTGAGCCAGAAGAAGCTCGTGGATGAACTCGATGCGGGGCTTTCGGAGGAGACGATCGATCATCTTGAGCTGGAGAATCTGACCGGGAATGACCGCCGCGAAATGCTGGAGGAGCTGGGCCGGGCGATGGAGTTTGAAACGCCGACTTCGCCGGGGATCGAGACGTGCGAATCAGGTTTTTATCGGACGCTGATGTTCAGTCTGCGATCCGACGATGCGCAACGGGAGACGCAGGAAAAGTCGGGTTACGTGTTCCAAGAGTATGCGGCCTGGTTGCGGGAGACATTTTTCGATTCTTCACATCCGCCCTTGGCCAAGAAGTTTGGTACGGATTCACGGATTGCCCGGATCATGGCGCAGTTGAAGAAATCGGCGGTCGGGCATGACTTGAATGTGCGGCCGCATTGGTATGTGTTTCCTGGTGTCGCCCAGGCGTTCTGGCACAAGAACACGATTCGGAAGGTGAACCTGAAAGTGGGAGGCGCCTTGGCTCGCCTGACCAAGCGTTATCGGGTTCATTTGACGGTGCAGGCGATTCTGTGGCCGGGGAACTGGAAGCATTGGGCGGACGAGGATTCGGAGGAAAGCACAATTGGTGAGGAGTTGCGGGAGGCGGGCAAGCAGACGATTCGACAGGTTTACGGGGAGACGCGCCCGGAGGCGATGCGGATGCTGGATCGGGCGATGCTGAATAATTTCATGCAGACCAAGGGACTGCGGGTGCTGGCGGACTTCGCGTACTGTTCGGGAGAGGGCATCGAGCAGAGCTACCTGACGGATCTTAGTGAACTGGGCTGTTCCGGTTCGCTATTGGATTACCATCGCGGATTTGTGGAACAGGCCAAGGCCTCGATGGCATGCCTCGATGCCTGGTTGAAGAAGCATCGTCCCGAATTGCTGGACGAGGCGGATAAACTGGCGCTGGTGCGAGATGCGTTTCATCGAAATGTAAACGGGTTTCGCGAGGCCGTGGAACGTGGTGGCTCCTGTTGCTTCAATGTGCGTCGGTCGATGTTGGGTGGTCTCATGAGCCGTCTCGGACGTTCACCTCGAGCAGGCAGTATTCTCGATGGTATTCTCACGGAGGAAAGCTGTCGGCAATTGCGGGAGGAACGTGACGCGATGCGGATGTATGACGTCATCGCGCACTTGGAGTACGAGACCTACCGGGATCTGGTGGAAAAACTCGGGGAGTATTGACGCCTACCCGCGGCGGATTTCCGATCCTTGGAAGTGGATCTGGATGCGGTAGACGATCTGGTCGTCGCAATCAATCTTGCCCGTTTGAAGGTCGATCTTGGCGGGGACTTTCTCGATCCGCTTGTCAATGACGGCGTGATAGCCCCGCTCCGAAAAGATATCGATGAGCATCTCGAGAGCCAGCCGATCGTGGAACATCTCTTCGGTGGTGTTCACCGCGGCGTGACCGGAGATCGCATGGGCCACGACGATCGTCATGAACCGGTTGATCTTGGCGACCACTTTCTTGAACAGCTCGGTGTGTTGCAGTTCGTAGGTGTCCAGACGGCGAACAAGTTCCTGACGCGCGTGCACGACGATTTCGCTGGCAAGCGGGATCTTGCGAAGTCGATCGAAGGTGCGTTCATCGAGTTCGAGTGAACTCTGGTACTTGAGCTCCTCGAGGATGTTCTGTTCGACCTCCTGGAAGCTGCCTTCGGCGTTGATGAAGTGATAGAAGAAGGTTTGGCGCAGGGACTTGAGGGCGCTCCAGGTTTTCTCCTTGAAGACCCGGTAGCGGTGTTTGGCGGCTTCCGGGTCGAGGTCGGTCTTGCGTAGTTCACGGATTTCGCCGTCGCCGGTGGCGTCCACCTTGGCGTTGTGAGCGGCGATCTCTTTGCCGCGATGAAGCTGGCGGGTGATGCTCGTGGCTTCTTCCACGAACAGCACCATCACGTGGATGATGGGCTTGCGGAAATGCACGGCGAGGTCGGTCGCCTGAAATTCACGATGGAGGGCATCAATCTTGTCGACCAGGAGCTTCATGACTTCGACCTGCACCTTGGTGCGGGGAAAGCCGTCCAGAATGGCGCCGTCCCGGAAGTCCTCGTTGAGCATGCGACTGAAGAGCACGGTGATCACCTCGCGATCGCCGACCATGCCGCCAGCCGCCTTGATACGTTGTGCCTCCGGAGTGTTCAGAAGGTCGCTGACGATAATCGGGGGGCAGGTGAAGCTACGGGCGTTCTTGATGAATTCGGTGTTGGTTCCTTTACCCGAGCCAGGCGCACCCCCCAGGAGAATGATTTCCTTTGGAAAGCGCAGGTCTTCGTGCTCGAACTCGGACTCCAATTGTTCCCAGACGGCGTTGAAGATCAGTCGGGCGTCCTTGATCTCCAGGTCTTCGACCTGCTGGTCGGAACGGCGACGGGCAGGCTGATTGGATTGTGTGGATTGTGAACCGCGGTCACTCATCTGGCGCGCCATTTGTTTAGTTTGATCAAGGCGATCTGAAAAGCGTTAAAGCGTGTCACTCGATGTGGACGTGGAGGAAATCGGTGGCGGGATGCCCGTGTTCGTTGGAGCGGCGAATACTGACGAGGTAGTGCCCTGACTTGCGATACGTGTGTTTGATGGTGGCGTAACCATCCTTGGCGTGTGAATCCACATTGCCATCAGATTTGGTCTTCACCGTGGGGGAACCGTCGCCGAAGTCCCATTCCTCTTCGCCATGGGTGAAATAGAAAGCCCGTGCCTTGAAGGTGATCTCCGTTCCCGGCTTGAGATTGAAGGTGGGATAATAGGTGGCGTGCAGGCGGGGTGGTTGTCGTTCGATGTTTTTGCGGCTGAAGATCTTCGCCCGGACGAAATCGTAGTCCACGTTGCCGACGCGATCGGTGATCTTGAGAATCGAAAAGTAGGTGCCGGGTTTGTCGTGGCTGACGGAGGTGATCGCTCCCTTGGATTTGGAACCGTCAGGATGCGTCCATTCGTAGGAGCGGACGGGGCCGTTGCGGCTCCAGGATTTGGAGCCGTCGAAGGTGATTTCCTGGTCCGTGAAGGCGACGTAGCTCGGTCGGGCCACGGCGATGAGCTTGGGCTGGTGCTGCTGGAGATAGGATTGCCAGAGAAAGGCATAACCTTCTTCCGTGCCCCATTTGCCGCTCGGTTGGCGGCCCTTGATTTCGAAGTGGAGATGCGTCCAGCCGCCGCTGCCACCTTCCTTGCCGATCAGGCCCAGCCGTCGTCCCTTCTTGATCCGTTCACCGAGTTTCAGATTCTCTTCGATCGAATGAAAATGGCTGTAGCGGTAATACCAACCCCGTGCGTCCAGCAGGTAGACAACGTCATATCGCTGGTTGATCGGTGTGTCTTTTTGGTGGCCCTTGAGGACGGCTGTTCCCCGGGAGACAACGAGAGCGTCGGTGGCGGCGACGACTTCCACCAGACCCTCGGATCCGCCGATGTCCAATCCGGCGTGATAGTAGAGCTGACGTTTGGGACGCGGGGCCACCGGTTCATTCGAGAACGAGGTTTGATTGGCAAACCACTTTTGCTTCACCGGGTAGAGGAAGTCCTTCCGTCCGATCCACGGTGAGTCCGCGGGCCAGATTCGCAGCCGGGCGTCCTTCTCCAGTTGCCAGTGATTGATATGGCTGTTGTTGCGGAGGCTCTTGGTGATCGGGCAATCGATCTGGATGTTGTCGATGGGCTGAGGGAGATTGTACATCCCGGACAGAATGATCCGGCGCTGGCCGTTCACCTCCAGCGTTACTTCGGCCCGATAGACCTCGCCCCAGACCTTGCCGAAGGATTCCTTCAGATCGACCAGCTTGACCCGGGCAACGGACTGGTCAGGGAGGTGAACAATGACCATTTCACCCAGCGAAAGGTCGAAGGTCTGATGAAGCGGCTGCTTCGCGTTGGCGGTCGTGGCCAAGGCGCAGAGCAGGGTGAAAAGAATCCGGCTGTTTGGCATGGCCGAATCGTAAGGGCGCATGCTAACAACGCGCCATGCGAATTCTATGCCTGTTGACGGTTTTGTTGATCGGTCCATCGGCCCCTGCCGCCAAAATCCGGAACGTGCTGTTCCTGATCTCGGACGATCTGAAGGCGAGCACGTTGGGGTGCTACGGCGACAAGGTGGTGAAGACACCGAATATCGATAGCCTGGCCAAGGAGGGCGTGGTTTTCGAGCGGGCCTATTGCCAGGGGACGTCTTGTGCGCCTTCGCGACAATCGTTCATGTTCAGCCGCTATCGAGGCGTCGGGAAGGTGAACATGGGGGAGCATTTCCAGAACAACGGCTGGTACAGCGCTCGGGTTGGCAAGATCTATCACATGCGCGTGCCGGGCGACATCATCGCCGGAACACATGGTGGAGACGTGGCGAGTTCATGGACGGAGCGTTTCAATTCGCAGGGACGCGAAGCCCATACCCCGGGGGAATATGCCTGCCTGAATCTCAATATCTTCACCACCGACGAAGAGGATCGGCAATCGACGAAGATGCCGCACCGCATGTTTGTCACGGTGAAATACGAAGGAGACGGATCTGATCAGCCGGACTGGAAGACTGCGACGAAGACCATCGATCTTTTGCGCCAGCACAAGGATGAGAAGTTTTTTCTCGCTGCAGGATTCGTTCGCCCGCATTACCCGATGGTAGCGCCTCATCAGTATTTCAAACCGTATGATTGGAAGAAGATTACGCTGCCCGAAGTTCCGGAGGATGACCTCGATGATATCCCGCCGCTCGGTCTGGCCGGGACGCGCAATGGCCGAAACTCCATCGGGCAACATCCCGACAATCAGAAGCGAATGTGGGCGGGTTACTACGCGACCATCCAGTTCATGGATGAGCAGGTTGGTCGGATTCTGGAGGAACTCGATCGACTCGGTTTACGTGAAAGCACGGCGATCGTGTTCACCAGCGATCATGGCTATCACCTCGGCGAACACACGTTTTGGCAGAAATCCAACCTTCACGAAGAAGTGCTTCGTGTGCCGCTCATCATCTCCGTGCCGGGAATGAAGCCGGGACGGACGATGGCGATTTCCGAGCTGACCGACGTCTATCCAACGCTCTCCGAAGTCTTGGGTTTGCCGGTGCCGGAACTGGTTCAAGGCAAGAGCCTCTTGTCCGTGTTGAAGGACAAGCAGGCGGCGGTTCGTGATGCTGCCCTGACGGTCGGTAAGGGCGGTTTTGCCCTGCGTTCCAAGCGCTGGACCTACGCCCGCTACAAGGATCAGACCGAGGAACTCTATGACATGAAGAATGATCCGAAACAGTTCACCAACCTGGCATTAAGTGCGGATCACGAGGGGACCTTGAAGAAGTATCGCGCGAATCTAACCGGCAAGATCAAACAATTCGGGCTGCGCGAGGCGACCGCTAAGAAGAAGAAAAAGAAGTAGTCTGGTCCTCGAGCCTGGGCAGGCGACGAGCCAGTCGCCAGACCCGACAGTCACCCAAGTGAGGGTCATCCGGTTGATGAGCTCGCATCTTGGAACCCACGGAGAGCGCCATTTGCAGATCATCAAGGAGCCCGAATTCGTTCACGTCTTCGGGACTGAAGACTTCCGGAATCGGACCACAATTGGTGAGGGTGCTGATCCCGAAGAAGGAGTCCATGATATCGTATCCGCAGAATGTGAAGCGGTCGGGAAGCGCTTCAGTTCCATCCGGGTTTTCACAGGCGGCGATGACCTGGTGTAACGTGGGATCCAGCGGTTGCCGGGCGAGCAGGTAATCCGGTTTTCGAAAGAGATCGGAGCGGAGGTCCTCATGGATGTTGTGCTGCCAATCTTCGTCGGTCAGCTCCGTGATCAGATTCGGGCACATCATGCCATCAAGGGACACGAGTTCGGTGATGTGGGAGAAACCTGAAAAGGCCTGGTAACTCTCGAAGTTTGGTCGGGCCGACGTCAAACGCTCCCGGACCGTGAATACCCATGGGCTCATTTCATGCCTCGGGGAAACGTTCGACCAAGGGCTTGAAGTAGGTTACGTAGCCTGACAGCAGGGGGAGATCGATCTGGATCAGTCGATTCTTCCCGTCTTTCCATTTCCCGCCACTCAAACGGCAGTGGCCTTGGCCGAGGGTGGTCTGCTGTGAACTGCGCGTGGTGTCGTCGGCTTCCCAGATGATCGAGGAGTTGTTCAAGATGCCGCAACTGGTGTCGGTGGCAAACACCACGGCATCGGCATTGTCGCCATCTGCGGGATCGAACGTCAGACCGCCGTAAACGAACACCAAGGGCGCCGCGTCGAGTGTGTGGGCAAGATGATGTGCGGTCGCACCATTGAGTTGTCCCTCCGGTTGGTGGCCGGAAAGGTTGCGGCTCATTCGCCGGATCAGGAGATCGTCGAATTCCTTCATGGCTTCCTCACCGCTGCGCAAAGCATGAGCGACGTATTCGAAAAGCGATCTGGAGTCCTCGCGGTAAGGGGGGATTTCCAGGATCAACGTCGCCAGGTCGGCAAGGTAGCGCTGGGCGACTTCTGAATCAGGATCGAGGTCCGGAATATCGAAATAGAACGGGGGATTCTTCTCAGTGGTCAGGCGCCATTGGGCCTTGGCGGCCGGATCCATCTGCTTGAGCGTCTGGGTGGATTCGAGCAGGGCGATTGCCTTTCCAGCATCCTGTCCCCGGCGGTCGACCAGGAATCCTGCGAGCGAGCTGGCGGCCAACTGACTGGCCGCTTGCGCGGAACGTTGGAGGGCGGCGCGGCTGTCGAGTTTGATCTGCACGGCCAATCGTTGCTGGAGACCAACCTGCCATGCTGCGGTGGTCTCCTCTGAAGTGCTGTGAATCTCTTCGAGAAACAACTGCTCCAATCGCTCAGCGATCTGGCTGCGTTCAGCGGTGTCCAGAACGGTGGCGTCGTATCGTTCGGCATTGGCGCTTTGGTGAGCGGCCAGGCAGCGGTAAAGGAAGATACGGTCGTATTCGCTGCGCAGCGACAGGCGTCCGATCTCCTTGAGCCCGCAGGCCAGACTGCGACGAGAGGCGGGGAAGGTTTGGATGAGCTCGACAACCTCGACCGCATAGAACCAATTGGGATCGCGATGTCGAATGTCGCCGCCGTAAATCGATGCGACTTCGTAGCCGATGACGCGGATCAAGTTCTGCAAAAACGTGAGCGCCTGGCCTTCGAGGAAATGGGTGGTGAGGGCTTCGGCGCCTTTCTGTCCAAGCGTGCCGACAAGCCACCAGGCACCGAGCGAAATCGGGCTTGCCCCCATGGCGAAGCGACCGAGGTAGTAGGCCGTGTCGACGTAGGGTTTGTAGGGCTCGAATTTCTTGTAAACGCCGTACGCTTTCACGCCTTTCTCGACGTAATCGTAAATGTTCTGGATGGAGTAATCCTTCACGTCGAGCGGGAGGTCTTCCAGAACGGTAATGAATTGCAGGCTGGCACGTGAAGAAGCGTGAAGGATTTGCGCGACGCTGGTTTCGAGCAGGGGATCCTGGGCGTCGGGTTGGTAAATCGCGGCGATGCGACGAATCAGGTCTGTGGCTTCATCACGGATCTGCGTGATCTGCAGTTCGCCAGCAACCGTGTATTGAGCGTTCAGGATCTTGTCGAACACGCGTTCCGATTCTTCATCGAGCAGCTTCTGAAGGCGTTTGTCCTTTTCCGCAATGTCGGCGGAAGACTCGTTCTCGTGTTCCTGATTCAGATCGAGCGGTTGGGGGAATTCCATCCATTCGTGAAAGGTTTTCAGCCGTTCATTTAACTCGCGTTCCCGCTGCTCGATGCGGGTCGCCAGTTCGCCGAGCTGTTCGCGGATTTCCTCCGGTGAATCATCCTCCTTGGGCGCCAGATCGCCCTTCTCGTCGCGGGCGAGGAGGGCGGTGGCGCCAACGGAAAGCGCGAGCGGAAGTTGCAGCCACAAGAAGGCCGAGCCGAGGGCCTCGCTCCGTTGCCAGAGGATGAGCTCGATCCCAATCCAGCAGAGTCCGGCCACCAGGAGGGCGAGCATGCGGAGCAGGAGTTTGCGGGTCTTGGCGGTCATTTGAACGAGCGGAGAGTAACGATGCTGGCGACCCAAATGAAGGGTTTATCAACGAAGCCGATTTGCTAGCGTCCCTCCACCTTATGAAACTCGTGACCCGGCTGATTGTTTCACTCCTGTTTGTGGCCGCCATCCTGACGCACGCGGCGAGCCGTCCCAACATCGTCTACTTCATGGCCGATGATCTCGGTTATGGGGACGTGAAGTGTTTCGGGAAAGAGAAGAGCCGGGCAGAGACGCCAAACTTCGATCGGCTCGCAGCGGAAGGAATGATGTTCACCGATGCTCATGCGGTGGCTTCGGTCTGTGTGCCTTCCCGGATGGCGATCATGACAGGACGTTATGCATGGAGATTCGATCGGCCGGCGCGTGGCGGCCCCTGGGGGTTCCTTGGACTTCGGTTTCCAACCGACACGTTCACCCTTGGTGATCTGATGAAACAGGGCGGTTACACCACGGGATACATCGGGAAGTGGCATCTGGGAACATCGATGACGACGACCGACGGTGGAATCCAGACGACCAATAATGTGGATTACACCAAGCCGCTGAAGGTGGGACCGGTGCAATACGGTTTCGATTACAGTTTCATTCTCCCCGGTTCACTCGACATGTATCCGTATGTCTTTGCTCGGAACAATCAGTGGCTGGGCTACGTGAATAGGCAACGGGGTTGGAGTGCCTTCAATCGCGTGGGGCCGACCGAGGAGGCTTTTGAAGATTACAACGTGCTGAACTCGTTCTCGTCCGAGGTGGAGCATTTCGTTGCCCGACATGCCCAGGATGCCCGCGACGGTAAGCCGTTCTTTCTCTACTTCGCATTGACCGCACCACATACGCCGACCAGTCCGCATCCGAAGTTTGAACGGAAGAGCAAGTTGGGACTTTATGGTGACTTCCTGATGGAGGCCGACGATTGCCTTGGGCGCCTGATGAAGGCCTTGGAGCAACACGGTCTTGATGGGAACACATTGGTGATTGCGTCCTCGGATCATGGTGCTGCTTCGTATGCCGGCAACATCCGCAAAGCCACCTATGCCCAATTCAAGTCGATGCAGAAACTAGGGCACTACTCGAGTGGGATCTATCGCGGATTCAAGTTTTCCGTCTATGAAGGTGGGCGGCGAGTTCCGTTCGTCGCCAAGTGGTCGGGCGTTATCAAACCCGGCTCGACTTCGTCACGGTTGATCGGTCTTCAGGATGTGTTTCGGACCTTCGCCTCGGCTTCCAGACAGAAGCTCAAGGACGATCAGGGTGTCGATTCGATCAGCCTGATTCCGATGTTCCGAAACCCGGATGGGCCGGCGACGCGCAAGAGCATGATCCAATCTTCCACGCGGAGTTGGGCGGTGCGTAAGGGAGATTGGAAACTTTGCCTTTGTCCGGGAAGTGGTTCGATCGCGAGGTATGGCAATTCTCCGAGTCCCGAGGTGGCCTACAAAGCGGCATTGGAAAAGTTTAAAGGTAAACCGAAGCGCGCCGATCTCTTGAAGGCGCCGTTCGTGCAGTTGTTCGATTTGAAGAATGACCCGACCGAATCCGACAATCTGGCGGATCAGCGTCCGGATCTGGTGGAAGAACTTCTCGCCATCTTTGACCAACAAATCGCAGCCGGACGCAGCACGTCAGGAGCGACCCAGAAGAACGACAAGGGGCTGAATTATCTGGCTGGAGTCCCCAAATGGGTCACTGGGAGATAGTGCGATTGCACTGTCACCGGCACCGCAAAACAGCGTGCGGTTCGGCTACTTACAATTCGGGTGAAAACTTTGGAAATACGGGGTTTTCACCTATAGCGGATTTGGCACTGACGCTGCTACGTTGATGGCATGAACGCGAAACGTAACAAGGTTCGGCCGGCCAAACCCGCTGGCAGTATTTCCGCCAGTGTCGTTCGCATCGGGAACAGCGCCCGGCTGAATCGCAAGCGCTGGATCAATGTGAAGATTCAGAACGGTGGCCTGACCGATTCGGAATTGGCACAAGCGGCGTAAAACGCCCGATTTTGACCTGAATCTCGATTCCGGTTCGCCTCAACGCGATCAATTCATGATCGCATCGTAGATCTGCCCCTTAAGGGCAAACTCGAGCAGGAAGGAGTAGGGGAGCGTCTGCTCCATTGTTACCACCACCAGATTGTCTTTCGGCGACACCCAGTAGTGCGTGCTCGCCATGCCTCCCCAACCAAATTCACGCACGCGACCCTGCGGATCCCACTCGCTCATTTGCGTGCGAACCGAGAATCCGAGGCCAAATCCGACACCTGGCCCCGTAGCTAATTCCTATCTAATACTAGTGTGGTATATAGACATAAATGAATTACTATTTAAAAGCAGGAACCAGGATATATGGCACCGTCGATTAT
>JBMYQZ010000103.1:0-11266 GCA_049601855.1 Limisphaerales bacterium
AGTGCTTCCATCTCGAGCACATGTCGTAAATCGTCAATGCGGCCACCGATACCGCCGTGAGTGCTTCCATCTCGATGCCTGTGCGAGCGGCAATCTTGGCCGAACTCGTGATCTGGATTCGATCTCGCGAGGATGGGATTTCAAAACCCACCTCAGCGTGCTCGATCGGGAGCGGATGACAAAGTGGAATGAGGTCACCGGTCTTCTTGGCCGCCATGACGCCGGCGATGCGAGCCGTGGCGAGGACATTACCTTTCACGATTGAATTGCCCTCGATCAGGTCGAGAGTCGCGGGTTGAAGTCGGATCTCACCAACCGCTACCGCCTCACGCAGGACAACTGGCTTGGCGGAGACATCGACCATGCTCGCTTCCCCTTCGGAGTTGATGTGCGAGAGTTCAGGTATAAGTAAGAGAACCCTTCCACTCTTGAATGATTTCTTTCATTCGACTGGTCAGATCCGGGCGGATCTTGACGTGTTTCGGAATGTAGTCTGGAGAGGTCCCAAGCAAATCCGTGGTCACGAGGATTTGTCCGTCACAACCACTACCGGCACCAATGCCAATCGTTGGGATGGATACTGCAGCCGTTACCTCGCGGGCTACGTCCGGCTTTACCAACTCAAGCACCATGCCCATGGCCCCGGCCTCTTCCAACGCCTTGGCGTCGGCCATCAAGTCGAGGCGTTCGTCCTCCACCTTACCCTTCACGCGATAGCCTCCCTCTTCATGCACGCGTTGCGGCAACATGCCCAGGTGACCGATGAACTCAATCCCTTCGGCACGGATGCAATTCAGTTTGGAAACGATTTCACGCCCCCCCTCGGCTTTGACTGCTTCGGCCCCTGCTTCCACCAGTCGCTTCGCGGTAGCCAAGGCCTGCTCGTCCGTCTCATAGGACCCGGCCGGCATGTCCGCCGCCAGGAATGCCTTGGGCTGATAGCGGGCCACGGCGCGGACGTGATGCACCATTTCATCGACCGTTACGCGGGTGGTGTCCGGATAGCCCAACACCACCATTCCGAGCGAATCACCGACCAGCATCAGCGGCACCCCGCATTCGTCGACCATCTTGGCCATGGCGAAATCGTACGCGGTCAGTGCCGGAAACGAAGTGCCCTTCAGTTTCCGGATCCGCTCGGCCGTGATCTTTTCATCCGCCACGGGCGAAACGTTGACGACGCACAGAAATTACCGCAAGTGGAAATCTGGCTTCGGTTGAATATCCCGGTAGAAACGCTTATCTTCGGGACGTGCCGACTGAGATCACAATGCCGGAGCCCACCGTGGAGGAGCAGACGGCGACGGAAAATCTGCTCGATCCCGGTTATCTCGTCATTTGTTGGGATGACCCGGTGAACTTGATGGATTACGTGACCCACGTTTTTCAGGTCGTATTTGGCTGGTCCAAGGCCAAGGCCGAGGAACACATGCGGCGGGTACATAACAACGGCAAGAGCATCCTCACCCGCGACGGCATGGAACGCGCGGAGCATTACGTCCACGAACTGCAGAAACACAGCCTTCACGCCACCATGGAACGCGACCGATGAGGCTCATCGAACGAGATGAGAACCAACTCACCTTTGGGGTGACAAATCGGCAGAAATTGCTCTTTGAGCGCATCCTTCTCGAATACCCCGTCGGGAATCAGAGCCAGCACGCCATTTCCAAGTCCCGTGAGTCCGTCGAACTGCCCGATCAACAGGAACTGCTCGATGAGGCACTGGCCGAAAACCGTGCTGAGATGAAACGCCGCGTACGCAATTTCCTGCGCGATCCGCTGCGCTTCAAGGAGCAGGAAAGCGGTTGGCATGTCTCCATTCTCACCCGGCAATTCGACTGGTTGTTGCAGGTGCTCAACGAAATCCGGGTCGGAAGTTGGTACCAATTGAATTGCCCGGAATCCGAAGACATCGAACTAGTCAAGGCAGACCCCGAAGCCTTCATCCGGATGACCATTACCGGGCAATTGCAACAAGAGCTGTTGATGGCCTTCAACGGCGACCTGGACGAACTCGCTGAATTCGGCGGACCCGAATTACCGGAGGAACCCGACGAATGAGAGAAACCGACTTTCCCGCCTTGTTGGGGCGAGAACTCTGGTTCCCACATCCCGACACGGCCGCCTCAGACGGTGACTTCGACGGCTTGGTCGCCATCGGCGGCGATCTTTCCTGCGAACGCCTCGATCTGGCCTATCGCAGCGGCATCTTTCCCTGGTCGGTGAACCCCATCACCTGGTGGTCGCCGAATCCGCGGGGCATCATCCCCATTGATCACGAAGACTGGCCACGCAGCCTCCGCAAACTGATCCGCAAGGCGCCCTTTCGCATCAGCATTGACACGGCCTTTGAAGAAGTGATTCGCAACTGTGCCGATTCCCGACGACCGGGATGTTGGATCACACCCGAATTCATCGCCGCCTACACCGCCCTGCACCAGTCCGGCATTGCGCACAGCTTGGAATGTTGGCAGGAGAACGAATTGGTGGGCGGTATTTACGGTATTGCGATCGGCGGGCTTTTTACGGGTGAATCCATGTTCCACAAGGCCTCCAACGCCTCCAAGATCGCCCTCTTCATGCTGCTCAAATATCTCCGTGGCCGTGGCTTCACGCTGTTCGATACCCAGATGGTCACGGATACCACCGCCAAACTTGGTGCGGTCGAGATATCCCGAGAGGATTACCTGAAGGCGCTGGACTTCGCGGTCAACCGAGACGTGAGTTTCAGTTGAAGATCATCGCCCGGCGGGTCTGATGCGGGTTGCACGGGCGAATGCCTGTTCCAGCGATTCGCGAGGCTTCAGTTCGCGTCCTTTGAAGGCAGCATGATCCTTGGCGTAACGGGTGACGCGGAACATTGACGTAGCCATCACACGCCTTCCGCTACCGTTGCCTCCGCCCAGTGACGGGAGGATGTATTCCCAGACGATTTCCTTCGCTTCTGTCACCTCAAACAGTCGGCCGTTGGGACCGGAACAGATGAGCGTGTTTCCATTCGGCAGCGCATGTGCGCCGGAGATGTTGTGAGCATGGAAATCCCGTTTGTTGGGAGCCGTGTAGGACCAGGTTGCTTTCGCCGGGGCAAAGGCCTGCCCCTTGATTAAAGCGTAAACGCCTTTTTCGTCAGCTGGCGGCTTGATGCGATCGACAGAGGACCAGCCGCGATTGGCTCGACTGGAGCCGTTGTTGAAGACCGTGATGTGCCCGGCGTTCGGAAAGCCTTTGGGAATCCACCTCGCATCATGTTGCGAGAACAATTGCTGATCGGGACGCTCGCCGGCGTAATACACGTAGGGATTTCCCCAGCGATAGAGGATGTCGCCGCCCTTGGCTGAGCGACCGCCCTTGTGTCCGGCTGCCTCCTCTGTCGTCGTGCTGTGATCAATCACCCAGAACTCATGCTGGTTGTGGCTGCTCAGGATGATCTGATCGAACTCGGGGTGATAATCGATGGAATTGACGTGATTCCAATCCGCCTGACCGCGGGCGGTGAAGTTGATGTCGATCAGCTCAGGGTGATCCTTCACGACGCCAAAGTTGTCCTTCGTCTGGTCATGATCCTGGATCAGGTGGTCCCAGATGTGCCACTCCCAGACGACTTCGGCATCCCATTTACCTCGGGGCTTCAGCTCCACAATCTTTTCCGGCCAAAGCTCATTGCCCTCCAGCCATCGCGAATTGCGTCCGGCCTGGATGGCCTCGGCACGAGTCTTCTTTTCCCAGGCAATCGCGAGGATGTTTCCGTTCGGCAGTGGCTGGATATCGTGATGTTGGCGATGCCGATCGTTGGCATACAGATGCTCCCAGATGGTGTTTCCGTCCCAATCGAGGAGCTGAATGCCGCCTCCCGCCCCGCCCTGTCCGAAACCCGAGGCATTGGGCGGTTTCACGCTGCGCAGGAGGTTCCCATTGGATAAAAGATACACAGAATTCCCCGGCGAATACTCTGTTACCCATGAATGCACTACCTGCCCGTCATTATCTACCAGCCAGGTCGTTCCCGAGGGAAGCGGCGCGATCAGATTGTAACCGCTGAAAGCCTTTTCCGTATTCTTGAGCAGCCCCACCTTGTCCGGCAGGAGCTGGGGTCCGGGCCTTTGAGCAAAGGCCGACGCAGCCGCCATCAGCACGAACACCGAGATGATCGTTGGATTCTTTATTGGGGTGCGCGCACTCAACCAGAGTCCCGTCAGCTTGGCAATTCACCTAACCCCGCCTTAACAAATCTTTACCTGACGCCTTGCGCTTTCACAAATCGGCCGGGCTGACTATGCTGCAGCCGTGGATCACGGACACGAACAGATTCACTTTCTGCAGGACCTCGCGGTGGTGATGATGATCGCCGGGCTGGTGACGGTGATCTTTCGCCGTTTTTCCCAGCCCGTCGTGCTGGGCTATATCCTGGCGGGCGTGATCATCGGCCCGAACGTCCTTCCGAAACCACTGATCACCTCGCAGGACAGCGTCCAGACCCTCGCGGAACTGGGCGTGGTCTTCCTGCTCTTCCACATCGGATTGGAATTCAATTTCCGGAAAATCAAGAAGATCGGTTTTACCGCCTTCATTGTCGCTCCCTTGGAGACTGGAGTGATGTTCTTTCTCGGCTTCCAGATCGGCCAATGGTTCGACTGGAAGAACATGGATTGCATCTACCTCGGCGCGATCATGATGATCTCCTCGACGACGATCATCGCGAAGACCCTCGCCGAGCAGAAAAAGACTCACAACCGCTTTGCCGAGGTGATTTTCGGCATCCTCATCGCAGAGGACATTATTGCCATCCTATTGATTGCGGGCCTCTCCGGAGTGGCCACGAGCGGCGAATTCCAATTCAAGAGCCTCCTTGCGATTCTCTCTCGTCTCGCCGTCTTTCTGGTCGCACTCATCGTTCTCGGATTGCTCGTCGTGCCACGTCTGCTGAATTTCATCGGTCGTTTCAAGAGCGATGAAACACTTCTGATCGCGGTGATCGGTCTCTGTTTCGGCATGGCCTTGTTGGCGGAAGAACTGAAGTTCAGCGTGGGTCTGGGAGCGTTTGTTGCCGGGGCCTTGATTTCCGAATCGGACGAAAGCCATCGGGTTGAGCGACTGGTCATGCCCGTGCGGGACATGTTCAGCGCCGTGTTCTTCGTGGCCATCGGCCTGCTCATTGACCCGAAGTTGATCCAGGAATACGCGTTGCCAGTTGCGGTGATTACCGCAGCGATCGTATTCGGAAAGATCATCGCGTGTTCCTTTGGCAGTTTCGTGGCGGGTTACGATCGGGCGGTGGCAATCCGGGCCGGACTGGGGCTGTCGCAGATTGGCGAGTTCTCTTTCATTATTGCGGCACTGGGGGTGTCGCTGGGTGCAACCAGCCATTTCCTGTATCCGATTGCCGTCACCGTATCGGCCCTCACATCCTTCACGACGCCCTACTTCATTCGCTACTCGGACAAGATCGTGGCCCTGCACGACCGCGTCGCTCCCGAGTCTTTGCAGAACTACCAGAAGGACTACACCAATTGGATCCAGCGCGTCTGGCATCAGCGCGAGACCACGGCAGTACAGAAGATGGTCCGCCGAATCATCATGCAAATCGGCATCAACGTCGGGCTCATCGGCGGTTTCTATCTTGCTGCCATTTACCTGAGCAAAGTCCCCCTGCCTTGGTTGGAGAATTTCTGGATCGGCGGCAAGAACACAGTCCTCTGGATGGCCGCCACGGTGATCAACCTCCCGATCATGATCGCGGCCCTGCGCAAGACGGAAGCGCTCAGCATGCTCGTGTCTGAGATCGCAATCCCGTCCGGCACCGCGCCCCGCCAGAAACTCTCCAGCCGGGCGATGTTGTCGAACACCATTCTGTTCACGGGAATCGTGTTCTTGATGCTCTTCATTCTGTTGTTCAGCTCCGCCCTGCTTCCGCCTTTGAACGTGTTGATCACATTCGCCATCCTCGCCGCTTTGCTGGCCTTGCTGTTGAAGGCGTTTTTCATTCGCATCTATTCCAAGGCCCAAGCCTCGATCAGGGAAACCCTCTCTCGGGAAATCGTGACCGCGCCCGCCCACTCGGCTCCGGTCAAGGAACTCCCTTCCCTGCTCCACGAAGTCGAACTATGTGTCTACACCGTCTCCGAGGGAAGTCCCGCGGCGGAAAAAGAGATTGGCGACCTGCACATTCGCTCCAAGACTGGCGCCACCGTGGCGGTCATTCGGCGCAGAGACAAAACCATCATCAATCCACGGGCCAGCGAGCAGTTCCATGCGGGGGATGAAGTTTTGATATTGGCCGACGATGATCGCGTATCCGAAGCGGAACGCTTGTTTGAAGCCACGGCCAAGATCGATCCGGCGCCAGAGAAGGAAGAAGACGCTACTCCTTCAGCAGCAAAGGACGGAGATCGCGCTGCGAAAGCAGACGATTAAACTCCGCCTGTTTCACTTTCCCATCCTCTGCAATCAATAGATCCGCTTGGGCTTCGCGATTGCCCGTCAGCCAACGCTTGAGCACTTCCCGACCCGTAGTCTGCTGATGTTCGACCGTACCGACGAAGTCGTATTCCAAGTCCTCGTATCCCGGAACTCGTTTCAGAGACTTGCCCGCCAGGTAGCGGACAGTGTCGTATTCGTCATCCAGAAGGCTGCCCAAGTACGGCACCAGCCAATCTGAATCCGAAATCTTCGTCGCGGGCTCCCAGCCCATGTTCCACGCCGTCAACGCACGCAAGCCCGCATCACCCCGCAACAGATCCAGTACGGTGGCAGCCACCTTCTTCTGATCCTCATTCAAATCCGGGGACTTGATGCCATACCAGTTTTCCAAGTGTCCGGCAGTCCACGCCAAGGTCTTGTCGAGGTGGCAAAGGTTGCAGGCATTCGGGCGTGTCGTGGCGACGGTATTCTTAACATCCGGACTCGTGACGGTGTGAGAGCGGATCGCCTTCATCAGGCCGTACGTGGTGTGTGGCATGTGACAGTTGTAGCAACTGCTTCCGGATGAACCTGTCACATGATGCGTGTGATCGCTCGCCGCAAATTTGGACTGCTCGTGACATTGCAGGCAGGCCGTGTCCTTCGTTTGCGGATCACGCAGTTGGTCATCCGCCCACACCTTGGCCGGCCGAATATCGCGCTTGGCCTGATGCAATTGGTGACAGGAGAAACAACTCATCTCCCCCTCCTTGAAACAAGATGAGGCAATCATCGCGTTGAACTCTCCTGCCGAACCACGGCAGTTACCATCTGACCAAAATGAAAATCGCATCTCCTCCTCACCGTTCTTGGCCAAACCATCGGATGGCAAGAGTGACTCCATTTCCTTCAACACTTCCGGTTCATCGCGAAAAACAAGGTGCGTTCGGAACAGATCTTTTCCGGGGCGATATTCCGTGCCATCAAAACCCTTACGAATAAAACGGCGACTGTGACAGGCGCCACAGACCTGCGAAGAGCGCTCGTGTGACAGGTTTATGGGATTCACGATGGGATCCTTGTCCGCCGCCAATTTGGCACCAAACTCCTTCCGCAACTCAACATGCCTACCACCCGGGCCATGGCAGGACTCGCAGGAGATCCCGAACTCCGCAACGGTGGTGTCGTGGTACGTGAGCGGATCCATCCAACGCGATTCGCCCGCGGTGGCGTGGCAGCGAATGCAGCCTTCATTCCAGCGCCCGGCTTCGAGCCCGTGATGCTTGGCCGGCGGTTGCAGAAAGACGGAGGTTCGCGGCACCCATTTCTTTTCCTCCTTCAAAAACATCACCGGCAGCAGCGAAAGCGTCCGCCCCATCTTCCCCGGCACCCAGTAGGCCTGCATGTGGTGCGACCCGGTCATGAGGGCAATCGGCCAACTAATCGGGCTCCCATCCGTTTCATCAGGCGGAAACATCGTGATCCGGAAATTATCACCGTCACAGGCCATGCGAAACGCGTGACCTGTAGCGTTGTTCTTGAATTCAGCGTCAGCAAAATCGCCGAACACGGTGTCCTTCGTCGGTATCTGAGTCATCGTACGATGATACGAATCGTGCCAGCTCTGGTGATTGTGCTCGTGGCATTCGCGGCACTCGGAAGACGAAACGTAACCATTCTGCGCGGTCACCTTCGGACGATTGTGCTCCGGATCGTAGTCGGGCACCGCATCCACGGGCTCTTTCGCGGGAACGATTTCCTGAACGACAGTAGTTCCCTCCGGATCGCGAACGGCTCCGGAACGTTTGCCGGATAACAGGAACCAGCCTCCGACAATCGTCACGATGGCGACCGCGACCAATGGCCAGTTCAACCCGCCTGCATCTGCCCGTTCGTCACTCATTCAATACGATCCGTCGGTGGTCCCTCGCCGCTCGTAAGCGTCCGAACTTCGCTCCATCCAAGAGACCGTTTGTCTCCACCAAGACCGACGGTTTTGCCCCGTCGCGATGATTCAACCGACGCTCGGTCATCCAATTTTCAGTCAACGCCACCACGAACTGCTTTCGACGCCCCGGTTCCCCAAGGAAGTCAAACGCCAGATCTTGGTATTTCTTCTGCTTTCGCAGTGACCGATCAGCAATGTAGCGGACGGCGTGGTACGAATCCTCCATCAACAACGCGAGATAAGGCACCAGCCAGTCCGAGCCCGAGGTTTCCACCGCCGGTTCCCATCCCATGCTCCAAGCGGTCAATGCCCGCAACGATGCATCCCCTTTCAAGGCATCCAGCACCGCCGCCGAGACCACTTTCTGATCCTCGTTCAATTGCGACTTTGGGTGACCGTACCAATCCGCCAAGTGCTGCGAACTCCATCCCAGTGACCGGTCGAGATGACAAAGGTTGCAGGCATTGGGGCGTCCCGTCTCGAGTGTCTTTGCCACCGACGGACTGCTTACCGTGTGACTGCGGATGGCTTTCATCAAACCGTACGAAGTATGAGGCTGATGACAGTTCAAACACGAACTACCCGGTGAACCCACGGGGTGATGAGTATGTTCCCGGGTGCTGTATTTCGGCTCCTGATGACATTGCGTACAGGAATGATCACCCAGCCGATCGTGCCGCAACTGGTCGTCTGCCCAGACCTCGGGAGTGCGGTGATCTGATTTCGCCTGATGCAGTCGGTGACAGGAGAAACAACTCATCTCCCCGCGCTGGTAACAGGGAGAGGCCACCATTCCGTTGTATTCGGACGAGGAAACCCGCGCCAAGCCATCACTCCAAAAGAAGGTCTTCAGAAGACCTGCCGCATTCGTCACGCCATCCGGCATGCTGTGATTCTTGAGATGCTCGTTGATGGCGGCCTTAACCTCGGGTTCGTCTCCCAACAGGTGACGATTCACAAGTAGATCTCCTCCCGGCTTGTAGAGGCGAGGTTTCGAGGCGTCCTTCAGCCAGGTGCGCCCATGACAGGCACCGCAAACCTGGGAAGAACGCTCGTGCCCGAGTGTCCGGGGATTGACGATCGGATCGTCGGCGACCTGCGCTCCCGAATCGGCCGCGGCGCGGCGCAGACGCACGTGGCGCTCGCCCGGGCCATGGCAGGCTTCACAGGAGATTCCAAATTCAGTCACTGTCGATTCCAGACCACCGCCGGCCGCCGAAGAGGTGTGTCCATCCGTGGCGTGGCATTGGATGCAAATTCGATTCCAGCTCGCGTCCTCGAAGAGATGGCGGCGTCCCGGCGGTTCCAAGAACGCAGAACTGCGTGATATCCAACGTTGATCCTCCTTCAGATACATGATGGGTGCGAGCGACATGGTCCGCCCCTTCCCTTGCGGCACCCAGTAACCCTGCATGTGATGCGAACCGGTCAGAAGACTAACCGGCCACTTCAGATAGAAGGTCTGCTTGGGATAGGGATGGCGTGATCGATCCACGTTGACCGGCGGCTCGACCGTGATGAAGAACTGATTGCTTTCCGTGGTCATGCGGAAGGAGTAGCCCGTCGCGTAATTCGTGAAGCCGGCATGATTAAAATCACCCATCACCGAATTCGTGTCTGGTTTCTGAGTCATGGTCCGATGGTAGGACGCAAACCAGGTGTCATGATTATGCTCGTGACAATCTTGACAGGCGGCTGATCCAACGTAGCCGTTGGTTGGCTGTTGCAAGGGCTGATGGATCGCTGGTTGGTAGTCAGGCACGGCCGGTGGCGCTCCCTTGGTCGATACCGGAGCTGAGGTAAAGCTCGGAGCGGATACCGGCAGAGGTGCCGTGAAGGGCACGGCTATCGGCGCGGTTCGCGTCCCACGGAGCATGAATACAGCAACCAATGCAATCGCCACGGCGATCAACCAACTCCACCCAACCGAATTGTCACCCTCTTCGCTCACGCTTATTCGTCCGCCAGGTTCACGCAAATCAATTCGCGGTCATTCCGCGCGATGACATGTTGGTTCGCATACGCCGGATGCGACCAGACCACGAGGCGTTGGCGCAGCTGTTTCGGAGTGGGATCGATCAGGTGAGAACGACTGATCTCGGTGTATCCCCCGGGCGAGAGTTCGCCGATGATGAGATAGCCCTTCTCGTTGAACATCCAGGTTCGATCACCGTTCTGCACGAAATGGATCGTCGACCAACGCGCCCGCGGCGTGGCGGTTTGATCCTCCCAGATGCGATCACCGGTCTTAATTTCGATGCACCGGAATTCACCGTAGCTATCCACGCCATAAACATGATCACCAATGATCACCGGGGTGGAGATGATGGATTGCAGGGAATCCGTGCTGCGCTCGCTCTTGCCTTTGCGCCGCCAGACCTTCTCCACCGCCATCTTCTTCGGATTCACCCGCAAGAGGACCGAGCCATCGTAAAACCCGGTGAAATACAACATTCCGTCATGAAAGATCGGCGCCGCAATACCAAGCGGCATCCGCCATGGTTTGTAATCGACCGCCCAATGTTCCTTCCCGGTTTGCGGCGCGACCCCAACGATTCGGTCCCCCGTCCACGCCACCAACACTTTTTGGCCCGCCTGCCCGATGATAATCGGCGTAGAGTAATTAGCCCGGTCATCCAGACCCTTCCAGACCTCCTTGCCCGTCTTCACATCAAAGGCGACCATGCACGCGTTGTCGCGTCCACCGATCAACACGATGACTAGGTCGTCGTCGATCACCGGCGAAGCAGAAATACCCCAGTTCTCAAACTTCACGGCGTATTCCTCGAGGCAATCATGTTGCCAGAGCACCTTGCCGGTCTTGGCGTCGTAGCAATGGAACTGTCCGGTGGCACCAAGTGCAAAGGCTCTGCCGTCATCCACCGTCACGGCCGCCCGCGGGCCGGCCGGATAACTGAT
>JBMYQZ010000104.1:0-11259 GCA_049601855.1 Limisphaerales bacterium
ATTGGCGTTCGAATGCCTCCGGGCTACGTTTTCGGTTGTACATGATCGCTATGTTGGCCCGCCCATCCGGTGATCTCGCTGGAACTCACAAGATGAAGAACGATGATTTCTATCCGGGCATGAAAGTCGCTCTCAACGGAGAGAACGGGATTGTCTTGGATACCGAAAGAAATGAGGCCGGGAAAGCCGAGCTGCACGGGGTAATCCGCTGGGATACTGAAAAAGAAGAAGATGATGAAGATTGGCGGGGGATGTTCGGATCTTTCATCGAGTCTGGCGGCAAGATCCTCGATCCTGAATTCGAATTCACCCACCTGCAGAACCTGTAAACCACTCGATCCGCAAAGAAACAGATGCCCACGAATCTCACCAGCGACGACCTCCTCCTTCAGCCGGTCGACCGCGATTTGGCGGCACGTTCCCTGAAAGACTGGGGCTTTCTCCTGTCCGGCCGTTCGGAGCCGATCGCCATGTCGAAGTTTGGCGATTGGTTCTTACGGCGACCTGACGGCAGCACGGATGAACTTTCGGTTATCGAAGGGACGCTGACGAAGATTGCCACCTCGCCCGACGACTTCGCAAATCTGGTGAACAGGCAAGATTGGCAGGAAGAGCATCTGCTCTCATTGCAAGTCTACGATCTGCATGAGATAGGAGTTATTCCCGCGGACGGACAGTGCTACGGGTTCGCTCCCCATCCGATCCTCGCGGGTACGATTGACATCGATCAAGCAATGATCTTTCCGATTCCGGCGTGGCAGACGATCTGTGCGCAAACCTTCGCCCCGAAGAACTGAAGTGCCGTAACAGACAGATCGAACTGAAGTCAGAGCCTCGTTACCTCGGCTGCTACGAACTGTTGCTATGCCCGCTCAATCAACGCTTTGATCGAGCACGGGCGGCGGCGCGGATTTTTCGGCGGGCGTCCTCCAATCGCTCCGGCCAGACGAACTTGGGAGCCTTCTCCGGATCGTAGCCTTCGAGGTGTCCGTGTAGTCGGGTGACCGGCTTGGTGTATTTCAGGACCGTATCGCCAAAGACCTCGCGGCAGAGCGCGGCCAAGCCGGAGTCGTATTCGACCAGTTCCTCGCGCGTGTTCACGTGGTTGTGGTCGTGATCGTCTTCGCGATTGTCGTCGAACCAGCTTTGCACCCCTTCGGCGAAATATTCGTGGTGATTCACCGAGGCGTATTTGCCCTTCCAAAGCCCGGCTTTCATCGCCGCGTTGTAGGCCTGCTTGAGCCGCCGATCAAAGGTCGGATCCACGTTCAGCATTCCGCGCAGGTGAATGTTGTGGGCGAGTTCATGGATCAAGATGTTCTCGGTCGAATACGGGTCACCTTCATAGCCAAGTAGATTCTCCTCCGCGCAAGAACAGAACGGATCTGTCTTGCTGCCGCCCATGCCCCGGGCGCGCGCATCGCGATAGTCCTCTGGAGGAATCCAAGGAAATCCCGGTACCGGGTGTTTTCCCAACCAGACCCACTCGGGCTGATCGGTGGTGAATTCGTTCCAGGCGAGAATGCTGAGTCGGGCTCCGCTCTGAACCATTGCATTCCGAACGTCCGGGCGTTTTGCGAGCATCAGGTTCACCAGATAGGCTGCTTCCTGGAGTGCGTACGGATTCACCTTGGCGGAGGCAACGATTGGAAAACCGCCCGCGCTCACGCGCTGGGTATAGAACTGGGGGATCCCATCTTTGTCCGGCGGGTCAAACCGAAACGCCTGCACCGGCACGCGGCTGATGACCGCGAACTCTTTCTGGTCCCGCTTGCCAACCACTGCAAATCGATGCCCCAAGGTGGTGGAGATAATGTTGTTGTCTCCCGGCTTCACCGTGCCGTTGGAAACCCGTTCCCGCTCAGACTTGAGCCAGAACACTTCGACCGGCTGACTGCTGCCATTGATAATCTGGAGTTGGGGGCGCGGAGATCGGTTCGCACTGTGGGCGGCCGTAATGACGAAGTGCAGAATGATCAGTTGGATGACAGAATGACGCGTAATCTTCATGTGAGAGGCGGGCAGGACTTTTCTCCAGCTTGGGCGTTGGGGCCAGCTTTCTTCTGCCGTAGGCGCAAGCGGGTGTCGCCGCGGCGGCTTACGGAGCGGGAGCGACCACGAGCGCGACATACGATTTCGCTCCACGGGCGCGCCCCGTATCGACTTCAATAATCTGCCGACTGCCAACTTCGGCCGTAAGCCTGTTGTGCGAGATGGACAATCCGCCGGGTGTCCATCCGCTCAGGTTCACGGTGAAGCGCCCGTTCTTCTTCGGCATGCTCACCCACGCCGACAACGGGCAGCCATGACTCCGACCATCCAAAGCCGCCTCCCACATGGACGTCCGTTGGTCCGCGTTCTTGCTCAACCTTACCCATCGGGTAACCGCCGAACTGCTCGTTGCGCCGTGCCGTTTGAGTTCGGCTTCGATCCACGATTCGGGTTTGGTCAGCCGCTCGTTCTTTGGTTTATGGGGACCAATGATCTTCGCGTAGACGACGAGTTCGTTCGCTCGAACCACAAACGCGGAAGAAACGAGGGCCAATAACAACAGGGATCGGAATTTCATGACTGCTACATTGGACGGCCAATCGTGCGCATGACTCCCGGCAAATTACTCGAAGAACGTGATCGGCGGAATATCAGCCATGGTGTGAAGACCCGGTGACGCGCGAACGACCTGCTTGATGGCGTTGATGGCGTTGATGGCGTTGATGGTGATGGCGCAGGTGGCCACGTCGCCGTTGACGCCGCCGGCGATGGTGGATTCGACGTCGGGTGTGCCCTTGATGGCGATGGTGTCGCGCGGATTGGGCTCGCCGATCCAGACTTTGAAATCGAGAGTGATCCTCTCGACTCCGTCAATGTAGCCTTTGCCAATCTGCTGGACGCCGGCAATGCCGCCCGGCTCGATGGTCATTTCGTTGCTGCTGACCGTTTCCTCGGTGATGACGGGGTTGATGACGTCTTCGGTTTGCGAGAGTTTCCAACCGAGCGAGTTGGCAATCATCTGCACGGATTCGGTGAGGCCGACATGTCGAATTCGCTTTCGGGCGACGAGCTCGGCGAAGGATGCTTCCGATTGGCCGGCGCCGATCTTCTGTTGGAAGGGCAGGCGTCGAAACGCTGCATTTTGATAGCGCAAGACGTGGACTGAATCAACCTGTTGGCAAACCGCCGTGAGGAAGGAAGGCAGGGAATCCATCAGGAATCCCGGGTTGATGCCGGTGCCGAGGACTGCAACCTGATTTTCTTTGGCAACGGCGTCGATACGCGCGGCCAGTTCGGGACTTTCATCCCAGGGATGGGATAGTTCCTCGCAGGTGGACACAACCGGGACGCCCTTTTCGAGGAGGGAAAGGATCTGCGGGGTGATCGCCTGCATGGTCGAGACGGTGGTGAGGATCGCGCAGTCGGCGTCGCGAGAGATGCGTTCATCGAGCGCCGCCTCGATGGGGATGCCGATGGATTCGCGATCGGAAACCGCAGCGACGTCCTGTCCGATCAATTCCGGGTTCAATTCGAGAGCGCTGATGACCTCAATGTTTTCCCGCTCGAGCAGGTATTGCACGGTCTTCTGCCCCAAGGGGCCCATTCCGACTTGGATGACTTTCAGTTTTTTCATGTGAATTGGATTCGAGACATGGTGGTAGCGTGACCACGATTGGTGGCCTGCCATCTGGATTGGACTTGGTGGGTTACCGGTTCGCCGACACCGCCGCGGCTTTTACGAAGGCGTTCAGCAGTTTTGCCTGCAGTTTGTTTTCCGGCATCAGTTTCTCAGGATGCCATTGCACGCCGATGAGGAAGCGGTCCGGATCAGTTGTCTCGGTTGCCTCGATGATTCCATCCGGACTGCGGGCGACGACGCGAAGGCCTTGGCCCACGTCGCGCACGGCCTGGTGATGGATCGAATTCACCTCGAACTCGGTCTCTCCAAAGATTCGACTCAGTCGGGAATCCGATTCCACGCGCACGAGGTGGTTCGTGTATTTGTGGTTCACGCCAAACTCCGACGGGATGTCCTGCACCAGGGAACCACCGTGGGCCACGTTTACCCACTGGCTGCCGAGGCAGATGCCGAGCAGCGGTTTCCGGGTCCGCTGAATCCACGCGGTGATCATGGCTTTCTCGAAGCGGTAACGATCATCATCGAGCAGCCTTGTGGTCGGATGCGGTTCCTCGCCCCATTCGGACGGCGGGATGTCCGCTCCACCGGGCATGAGCAATCCATCCAGCAGTTCGAGATACTCATCGACGCTTTCGGCGTTGCCATCCGCATTGGGCAGCGTCAGGGGAATCCCGCCGGATGCGCGAATGGCGCTGGCGTAGGTATCGACGGACAAACTGGCGATACCGATCAGCGGCTTCTTCGGGGTGGTCTGGTTCTGCTCCAGGCTGGCGCAGCCGGAAACGAGGGCGGTCGCGGCCGCGAGGAGAGAGATGAAATTTCGACGATGCATGGCTTTCAGTTAGGTGATTGCTCAGAGTGCGAGCGAGAGATGGAAATGATTGTCGTGCGGCGAAGACGATGGTTGCCGCATCAATTTGCGTGCCCGTTCGATCAACCCCTTGAGGTCTTTCCGCTCGGCCGGCGAATTGAGTTGATCCAGCTTCTTCTCCGCGTGATTAAGCAGCAGCGTCTCCAGCGGATTGGCGACCAGGATTGCGCGGATGTCGCCGAAGTATTCGTTCTGCAAGATGCCAGTGACCAATTCCCAGTTGCGGGCAGCATCGAAGCGCCGATCGCCGCGGGATGACTTTCCGTCTGCGCCGTACGAGGTATAGACCGAGCTGACCGGATTGCCTTGAAGATCGGAGGCAAAGAAGGTGAGGTCGGCATCCAGTCCCATCTGGTGATTGATGTGATACTTGATCTGGCCGCCTCGCCTGCCGGACATGTCACGGACGCACAGATGGTGATACGGATGATCGCCCAGGGTTTCCTGCAGTTGCGCGCCCAGCATCATCAGTCCGTAGACCAGTCGATCGCTGCCGAAATTGGATTCGCGCGTGGGGTGTGCGCGGTAGTAGCCCACGCCTTTGGGGCTCGGTAGTTCCGCCGGATGCTTCAACAGGCCGGACCTCAATGATCCACCCGAGACACTGGGCTGCTTGCCCTTCCGCATCTTCTCGATCTGGGCGAACACCCGCGCCCGCACTTTCGTGTCCGGCTTGGAAACCTGATCCGCAATGGTCCGGCCCAGCGCCGCGTCGCGGAGGTCCTTGGCAACGCGTTCCCGATACGAGCGATTGAACTTCGGATTCTCGCGGGCGAGGAACGCCACAGTGACACGATTGAGAACATCGCGGATGATCCAGTTGCGAGAAGAGGTCGGCGCACTGCCCGAACCGCCGTGGAACATTTCGACGAGTTCGCCATCTTTGTGCACGACGTGCCAACCGAATCCGTAGCCGACCGGTTCGCCGTCATCGAGATTGCCGGACTGATACAACAACTTCGTGGTCTGCTCGTTGAGCAACACCCCATCCGTAAGCGCCCGATCCCATTTTGCGTAGTCCTCCAACGTCAGACTCATGTTTCCGGAACCATTGAAGCGGGTGCTGTCTGTCGTGTTGCTCATGCCGAGGACATCGAAGATCCGTTCCTTTTGAAACTCGTGAAAGGGCTTGCCTGATACCACCTCAACAATTCGTGCCAGCAGGACGTAACCGGAGTTGGTGTATTCCCATGTTTCACCCGGCGCCCGTTTGAGGGACATCGTCGCCAGCCACTCGGCATGGGTCTGGTTGTTCAAACGTTCGAGCCCATGCTTCTCCTTGAACTCGGCGATCGCCGCTTTCTCCCTCGATTTGATGAAGTTCGCCAAACCGCTCGTATGCCAGACCAGATCCTGCACCAACAATTCCCGGCCCTTTTGTGGAAGCTTCACGCCGGGCAAATGCTTCGACACTTTGTCGGTCAGTCGCAACTTTCCGTCTTCGATCAACAGGGCGGCGCACATCGCGGCGAACTGCTTGGTCACCGAAGCCAAGCCCATTCGTGTCCGGGAATTGATCGGATCCTTGCCGTTCTTCAATCCGTAACCCTTGCTGTGAACGACCACGTTGTCCTTGATGACGAGGACTGCTACTCCGCCTTTGGAACCTTCCGGAAAATGCGTCCGCACCACTGCCGTAATGTCGGACAATTCAACTTCCACGGCCGGAACGTTCACAGCAGCCAGCAATCCCAGTGCGAGGCAGAATGCCACGGTTCCTCTCAGATTCTTGGTGATCGGTGATGTCATCGGATCTACGGAAGGCAGTCTGGCCTGAGTTGAGGTAAACCAGTAGCGTTTAATACTTTACTGAATGGAAAGAAATACTTTTGATTGAATCAGGCTTCACAAAGTGGACATCCGATATCTTGAGAGTCTTATCGCCGTGGCGGAGTCAGGTTCCATCGCCCGTGCGGCCCGGGCGCAGGGCCTGACGGCGGCCGCCGTGGGGCAGCGCATCGCCATTGTTGAGGAGCACTTCGGCAAGACATTGCTCGATCGCAGCGCGCGGCGTGCGACACCGACCGAAGCATGCACTCGACTTCTCCCCCGTGCCCGGCAGTTGGTTCGCGACTTCCACGACTTGGGCTCGATTCTGGAACCGGGAGGTTTGTCGGGACGCTTCCGGCTCGGCGCCATTCCGACCGCCCTCACCGGTTTGCTGCCGGAAGCGGTCCGCCAGTTGGCTGAAATCGCCCCGAGGCTTACCCTCGATATCAAGCCCGGCACGTCGGAATCACTGTTTGCTGACCTCGGCGATCGCAAGCTCGATGGAGTCATCGTTGCCCTCCCGCCGTTCAAGCTCGGTCGCCGCTTCGCAGTTGAAATCCTTCGCATCGAACCGCTCCTCCTTCTCTCCCGGAAAACCCCGCGCATGACGCGCCGCAGCAAACTGGAAGGCAATCCCTACATCTGTTTCGATTCCAAGTCTTGGAGCGGTGCCGGCGCGGTTCGCTATCTGAAAGACGAGCGCATCAACATTGAACCGTTCTATGAACTCGATGCCTTGGAACCCATCGAGAAGCTGGTGTTGGAAGGCATGGGTGTCAGCCTCATGCCCCGTTGGTCCGGCCTCGACCTGCGCAAGCCTGAACTCAAGTTCGACGTCATCAAGGACCAACGCTACGCCCGTAAGATGGCTCTGATCACTCAGGCGGACAGCGTCCGCCCGCAGATGGTTGAATTGTTGCGCAAGACCCTGAAGACACGTGCATGAGGGAATTCCTCAGCCTGCCTCTTGTATTATCGCTCATTATCGATAATAAGATCCCCATGTTGACGCCGTTTCATCTTGCCGTTCAGGTTCGTGACGTAGCCGAAGCCCGTGAGTTTTACGGGAGCAAGCTAGGATTCTCCGAAGGCCGCAGTGCGGATACCTGGATTGACTGGAACATGTATGGACACCAGGTGGTCACGCACCTGAATCCGAATCTGGGACCCGATGGCAAGGTGCCGAATCATCGTAATCCCGTGGACGCCAAGTCGGTTCCCGTGCCTCACTTTGGCGTGGTCATGACGATTCCCGAGTGGGAGCAGTTGGCGGAGAAGGCGAAGACCTTCGTTGATGAATTCATCATCGAACCGTATGTGCGATTCAAGGGGGAGCCGGGTGAACAATGCACGATGTTCTTCGAGGATCCGTCGGGCAATGCGCTGGAATTCAAGGCCTTCGCGGATATTGAAGGGCAACTATTCGCCAAGTAGGATCCGATCATGAACACTCGTTACCTGTGTTTGTTCGTGCTTCCGCTCTGCGGAATTCTCACCGCCGGCGAGGCGGAGCGTAGGGGATTTATTGGCAAGGGGACGGATTGGGAGACGCCGGTCTACTTCCGCGATACTGGAAAACCGGGGCCGACTGTCATGATTGTCGGCGGCGTGCATGGTAACGAACCGGCCGGTGCCCGGGCCGCGAACCAGATCCGCCATTGGCCGTTGGTCAAAGGAAAGCTCATCGCCATTCCACGCGCCAATGTCGCCGGGTTGGGAGAGAATACGCGTTATCTCCCGGGGGCGCCGAAAGAGCAGCGAGACTTGAATCGGAACTTTCCCGGTGAGCGGCTGTCCGATGGAACGCGAGGCAAGTTGGCAGGAGCCCTTTGGATGCAGATTCTGAAGTACAAGCCCGATTGGCTTTTTGATTTGCACGAAGGTTTTCAATTCAACCTCTCGCATCAACCGAAGGATGGAAAAGCGAAGTCGGTTGGATCCAGCATCATCTATTTCAAAGGGAAGGAAATGGATCCGCTGGTTCGCCGCATGCAGGCGGCAGCCAATGCGACGGCCTCGGATCCCGATCGCAAGTTCGCGCTGATTGGACGGGGGCCAAAGCAGACGGGAATGGTGAACGCCGCGATCCGGCATTTGAAGATCAAGGGAATGATTCTTGAGACCACCTATCAGTATCAGCGTCTGGCTGTCAGGACGCGGCAACATCGGGCGATGATGAGCGTGGCATTGCGCGAACTGGGCCTGATCGACCGCGATTGTGCCGACGTGATGACACCTGGGAATCGGAAGGGGCATCTCTTCATTGGACTCTACGACGGCTCGGGTAGTTCGGAGGGTGGCATCAACAACGTGGCGAAGGTCTTGGAAAGAGATTCTGGAATCACGGTTGCGCGAATCGATCCCCGAGATGTTCGGAGTGAAGTGATGTCGCAATTTGATGCGATGGTTTTCAGCGGAGGCAGTGGGTCCAAACAGGCTGCCACGATAGGCAAGGAAGCCGCCAAAGCCGTTCGTGCCTACGTGAAGGACGGGGGAGGATACCTCGGTATTTGCGCCGGTGCGTTTCTTTGCTCGGCGCAGTACAGTTGGTCACTGGACCTGGTGGATACCCATGTCTTCACCGGTTCCCGTGAGATCGAAGGGGTGGGGCGCAAGTCGATGTGGTATCGCGGCAAGACCAGCAAGCAGAAGATGCAGTTGACCGAGGCTGGCAAGAAACTGTTCGCCGACATTCCGGAACGCGTGGAGGTCAGCTATCACAATGGTCCGATTGTTTCCCCGAAGAATCTGCCCGAGTTGCCGGGCTACAATGTCCTCGCCCACTTTCGCTCCGAGCAGGTTCTCTATCCGCCGCAGAAGGGCACGATGATCGACACTCCCGCCATTGTGGAAGGTCAGTTTGGAGACGGGCGCGTCATTGCGATCAGCCCACACCCGGAGGCGACCAAGGGATTGGAGACGATCATTGCTTCGGCGGTGAAAGCGATTGCCCGGGATTCTGACTGAACGCCGACATGACTTCGTACTTGATCGAGGGACTGAATACCGCGAACTAAGGCGATGCTGATTCGCATCCTCACACTTGCACTGCTGGGCACTTTTCTGTGGAACGGGACCGCCGCCAAACGACCTCGCTCATCGGTGGTCATCGGAGAATCCCTGGCGAAGGTGAAGAAACCTGAACCGGGCAAGCTTTCGTCGCCCTTCGGAGTGGACTTTGATACGAGCGGTAACATGTACATTGTCGAACTCGGCGGAGGTCGAGTTCACAAGTTCGATAACGAAGGATCGCTCAAGACCATTGCCGGCGACGGCAGCAAGAGCTACACGGGTGACGGTGGTCCGGCGAGCAAGGCGACGTTCAATGGCATGCACAATGTCGCCGTGACACCCGCGGGTGATCTCTACATTTCGGACAGCTGGAATCATTGCGTGCGGAAGATTGACGGCCAGACCGGGATCATCACGACCGTGGCCGGCACGGGCAAACCGGGCTTCACCGGGGATGGTGGGCCGGCAACCGAGGCGACCTTCAATTACCTGATGTGCGTTTCGCTCAACGCGGCGAACGACAAGCTCTTCATCGCTGATCTGAAGAATCGGCGAGTCCGCGTGGTGGATCTCAAGAGCGGCATTGTCAGCACGATCGCGGGTAATGGCAAAAAGGGCATCCCGGCGGACGGTAGCGTCGCCATCGAAAGTCCGCTCGTCGATCCGCGCGCGGTCGCCGCGGACTCGAAGAACAATGTCTACGTCTTGGAGCGGGGCGGGCATGCCTTGCGGATGGTGACGCGGGATGGGAAAATTCGGACAGTTGCGGGAACGGGCAAATCCGGGGCCATGGATGGACCGGCTCTGAAAGCTCAACTGAACTCCCCCAAACATCTCGCCATCGACAGCGACGACAAGGTGATCATTGCGGACGATCAGAACGCGCGCATCAGAATCTACGATCCGCAGACGGGCACGTTGACGAGCGTTCTTGGCAAAGGAGTGGAGAAACCCAAACGCGGCCTGTCGCGTCCGCATGGAGTCTGCGTGCACGAGGACGGCTCGATCTACGTGGTGGATACGGGCCACCATCGCATCCTGCGTTTGCAATTGCCCTAAGCGGCTTGGTTGCGAATGGAATCCGCGGAGGCGACCACGTGCTGTCGCGCCATTCGCTCTGCCTTCTCGGGCTTGTTGGTCGCCACGGCATTGACGATCGCGAGGTGTTCTTTGAGCAATTCATCCGGATCGCGATCGGTCACCACCAGATCCCCGACGAAGCGATAGCCATCACTCATTCGCAAGAGGGATTCATTGCCGGACAGTTCGAGGAAACGGTGATGAAAGGCATGTTCCAGTTCGTTGCGTTGCCGGCGCTTGCTTCTGCCTTTGGCGGTATGAATTTGCTCTGCCATCGCTTCGAACCACTCGATGTCAGCCCGACTCACCGTGCGGCAGCAAAGCTTCGCGGCCAGACCCTCCAAGACCTCACGCACCTGGTACGCGCCGAGCAATGCCTCCGGTCCCATGTCGCGAACGAAGACGCCGAGGTTGTTGACGGTGTTGACGAGCCCGAGTTGTTCCAAGCCGCGCAAGGCCTCGCGGATGACGCCTTGGGCCACGCCGAATTCCTGTGAGAGTGGAATCTGGCGCAGCGGTTCTCCGGGTTTGAATTTGCCCTTCAGGATACGGTCGCGAAGATCATCGACGATTCGCTGGCGTTGGTTCTTGGCGTTGGGCATGGATCAGTCGTCGCGCGAGGAGTCTCGTGCGTTGATCTCAGGGAGACTGGCGGCGGCGACGGCTTGACCATGGCGTTTGAACTTTTCGTCGGGACGGCGGAACTCGATTTGCTCGGCGAGTTCGGGGAATTCGTCTTTCAGGACGGTTTGGGCCTGGTCGATGAGAAGTTCGCCGCCGGGGCCGCTGGTGACGCGGCCGAGGAGAAGAAGATTCTGGATTTCGTAGTGCTCGGCGTAGTGGGGGATCGTGTAGCCGAGCCAGACCCCGATGGATTCGTAGATCTTGCGGGCGC